>NZ_JABWRG010000001.1:0-172719 GCF_014268825.1 Pseudomonas sp. SWRI51
GCCCCGGCGATGTCAGCCTGATGTCAGATCCTGGGGCCGCTACGCGCCCCTTTAGCGACACAAGGCCGCTCCTACAGCGTGGACCGTAGGATGCCCCGGCACTATGCTAGCGCTCCATTACCCACCAAGGAGGCCGCCATGGGCCAGCGAGGCAAGGACCAGCAGATCGACAACATCGAATTCAACGTTGCCGATATCCCCCGTAGCAAGGCGTTTTACGGCGCTGTATTTGGTTGGCGCTTCACCGACTACGGGCCGACCTACTGTGAATTCAGCGATGGCCGGCTTACCGGTGGTTTCACTACGGGTGAGCCGGTACGCCCAGGCGGGCCTTTGGTCATTCTTTACGCCGCAGACCTGGCCGCGGCCCAGCGCCGGGTCGAGGCCGCTGGGGCGCGGATCAGCCGAGAGATATTCGCCTTCCCTGGCGGGCGGCGTTTCCAGTTCATCGACCCCGATGGCTATGAGCTTGCCGTGTGGTCCGCCGAGCCTGAATAAACTCTAGCCTCCACCGCCAGTCCCCCCGGAAGAGCCTGGCGTGGCCGGGGTGCCACGGCCCGTGCCGGGGTTGCCGGCGTCAGGTGTGGTACGCATGCCGCCGGGGTTGCCTACATCCGGAGCGGTACGCCCCGTCCCCGGGTTGCCCACGCCATTGCGGGTGTCATCGTTGCCAGGGTTGACGGTGCCGTCGCCTGTGCCCATGCCATCGCCCGGCACCCCCGAACCGCTTGGGCCGCGTTGGTCAAGGGTGCCCGTACCAGGTTGTTGCTGGCCGGGCAGGGGCGGGTTGTCGTTCATGTCCGTCGCCGCCAGGGCGAGCGGGGCGCCGGTGCTCAGGCACAAAGCCAGGCACAGGCCATGCAGTTGATTGCGGTTCATGTCGGTCTCCCGATCGGGTGATTACCTAAGTGTTGGCAAGTCACCAGCGGCGCGGGTGCCCGCGCCGCGACGGGCGGTGCCGACAGTCAGCCCTGCGGCTGGCCCATCTGTTCCAGCTCGATATTCACCTGGCGCATGCGCTGCTCGACGATGGCCTGCACCTTGGGGTCGTTGGCGCTTTCGCGCATCAAGTTGGAAAGCTTGTCGCCCAGGCGCTTGCCTTCTTCGGTCTCGCCCATTGCCTTGGCTTTGGCCGGGTCACGGGTCGCCTCGACGATCAGCGCGAACTCCTGGTCGTTGAAATTCTTCTTGCTGTACAGGCGGTAGAGGTCCTCGCGCTGGTCATCGACCGTGAGGTGCTTGCGCAGCACTTCGCGGATTTTCTCCTGCGGCACCTGGCGGTGGGTCATCGCCAACAGCTGCGCCATGCGGTCGATATTGTGGTCGTAGGCTTCCTGCAGTGGCAGGCTCGAGACGATCTGCTCCTCGCGTGAAGGCTGTTGGTCGCAGGCGGTGAGAGCGGTGAGCAGCAGCAGGGGGAGCAGCAGGCGTTTACACAGAACGAGCATGGTCAGGGCCTTGGGCACGGGTCAAGCCGGCGAGTGTACTGCAAGCAGCAGGGGGCAAGGCAACTTAGGCTCTGCCTGCCGTAGGCAAACTAAACCAGCACCGCCGACCACGCCGACACCAGCAGCAACCCCGCCAAGCTTTGGTTGAACCAGCGCAGCACGCGTGGTGAACGCAGCCAGCGGGCGCTGCCGACACCCAGCAGCACCCAGGTGGTCATGCACGGTATCGCCACCAGCAAGAACACCAGCGACAAGCGCCACACCGGCAGCATGGGTGTGGCGAACACCCCGATCATCGCCACTGCCATCAGCCATACCTTGGGGTTGACCAACTGCAGTGTGGCCGCGCTCCAGGCGCTGAAGCCGCCGTTGGCCTGGGCCTGCAAGGGTTCACCGGCAGCGCGCAGCATGCGCCAGGCCAGCCAGCTCAGCCACAACGCACCGCCCCAGCTCATCACCTGCTGGGCCAGTGGGTAGCTCAGCAGCAACTCACCCAGCCCCAGCCCGACCAGCAACACGATCAGCGTTGCTGCGCTACAGGCCGCGAGCATCGGCGCCAGGCTTGCGCGCAGGCCGTGACGGGCGCTATGCGCCAGGATCAGCAGGTTGGTCGGCCCTGGGCTGATACTGCCGGCCAGGGCAAAGAGCATAAAGGGCAACAACGTGTGTGACATGGGCAAAGGCTCCGGTTGAACGAAACCCATGTTCGCGGCTGGGGTTGCCTCAGTCTGGAAGGTTTGAGCAGCGCTTGCGGTAGTCGGCCGGGGTCAGCCGGAAGGCGCGGCGGAACCAGCGGCCCAAGTGGCTCTGGTCGGCAAAACCCAAGGCCATGGCGACTTCTGCCGGGGTGTCGCCCCGGGCCAGCAACTGCCGCGCACGGGCCAGGCGCAGCTGGATGAGGTAGGCGTGCGGGGCCAGGCCGAAGGCCGCTTTGAAGGCGCGGGTGAGGCGAAAGCGATCGACCCCGCAGACCTGCGCCAGCTCCACCAGGCCGATGTCCTGGTCCAAATGGGCATGCAGGTAATCGCGGGCGATCTGCGCGGTCAGCGGCAGCCGTGGGTCGGGGTCCAGCCGTTTGCGCCATTGCAGGTGGCCCGTCAGGCAGGCGAGCAGGTCGTCCAGCGCGGTCTGGCGCACGATGCGCAGTTCTTGCTGGTGCACCGAATGAAAGGCCCGCGCCGTCGCACCCGCCAGCCGCGCATCGCAATGCAAGGTTGCGGCAAAGCTGGGCAGGGCGCTGGCGGGGGCGTGTTCGAACAGCGCGCGCAGTTCGGCCTCAAGCCAGGCGGCCTCAAGGTACAGGGTTGAGTAGGTAAAGCCCTCGGCGGTGGGGGCCAGGCCGTCGTGGAGGTCGCCGGGTTCGAGCAGAAAGACCTGCCCGGGGGTGCTGTGATAACGCACCCGTCGGCAATGGAATTGCTGCACGCCCTGTTCGGTGCAACCCACCAGAAAGCTATCGTGCCAGTGCGGGTCGTAGGCGTGGCCGGTGAAATGCGCGCGGACCGACTCGATGCCGGTGTCGGCGTCCTGTCTGAGGTCAATCCAGTGGCTCATGGGGCAGCCCTTGCAGAGAAAGCGCCTACCTTAACCCAGCTGCACGGGCAGGTCTGGAACGAATGTGCAGCGCGAAGGACGGGATTTTCGCCGTTGCGCTGAAAGTGTTGCTCGATTGCGCGGGTTTTCTTTTATCGGCGTGCCGCTAAGATGCGCCTCACCCCATGACCCCACAGGAATTTGCATTGATGGATACTGTTGCCCTGGCCAAGCGCCGCTACACCACCAAAGCCTACGATGCCAGCCGCCGCATCCCCCAGGCCACTGTCGATGCGTTGCTCGAACAACTGCGCCACAGCCCGTCCTCGGTCAACTCGCAGCCTTGGCATTTCATTGTCGCCGACAGCGCCGAGGGCAAGGCGCGCCTTGCCAAGAGCACCGAGGCCGATTACGCCTACAACACGGCGAAGATCCTCAACGCCTCCCATGTGATCGTATTCGCGGCACGTACCGACATGACAGATGCCCACCTGCAGGCGGTGCTGGCCCAGGAAGACAAAGACGGCCGCTACCGCGACGAGCAGGCCAAGGCCACCGGTGACCAGACCCGGCGCTTCTACGCCGACCTGCACCGTTACAACTACAAGGACCTGCAGCATTGGATGGAGAAGCAGGTGTACCTGGCCTTGGGCACCGCGCTGCTGGGCGCTGCGGCCTATGACCTTGATGCCACGCCCATCGAAGGGTTCGACTTCAAGGTGATGGACGCAGAACTCGGCCTGCGTGAGCGCGGTTTGACCAGCGTCGTGGTCATGGCGCTGGGCTACCGCAGCAGCGAAGACTTCAACGCAGGGCTTGGCAAGTCGCGCCTGCCGGCTGAGCAGGTCTTCACGTTCCTGTAACCTGCCTGACGCTACCTGATCACCGCTGCCAGGCGCTCGCCCAAGGCGTGCACCAGCCCGCTGACTTTGGGCAGATGCCCGCGGTTGCGGCGCCAGGCGAGGTTGATGGGCAGCCCTTGAACCTCGCACTCGGGCAGTATCTGTTGCAAGCTGCCGTCATCCAGTTGCCGCTGCACCAGCCAGGTCGGCAACTGGGCGATGCCAAGCCCGGCCACCACAGCCATGGCCTGGCCTTCACCATCACCAATCGCCAGCCGCCCGGGCATCGCCCTTAGCTGGTCCACCCCTTGGCGCGAGCCGGTGAAGTGCAGCGGCGGGGTGCTGCCGTCGGTGTTGGCATACAGCACGCAGCCGTGGGCGTGTAACTGCTGTTCGTTGCGCGGCGTGCCATGGCGGGCCAGGTAGGCGGGAGATGCGCAGAACACCAGGCGCTGGTTGCCCAGGTAGTGGTGCTCGATGCCGGGCTGCCAGGTGTCTGGCCCGCCGATACGTACCACAACGTCTATACCTTGTTCGGCCAGGTCAACAAAGCGGTCTGACATTGTGATGTGTGGCTGTACCTTGGGATGCTGCGCGGCAAACGCCAGCACCGCCGGCAGCGCATGCAGGCGACCGAAGCTGGCCGGCAGGTCGATGCGCAAGGTGCCGCTGGGCGTCTTGTGCTCATCGTTCAGCGCTAGCTCGGCATCTTCCAGCTCGCCCAGCACCCGGCTGCAGGTGCGGTAGTAGGCCGCGCCTCCATCGGTCAGCGCCAGGCGCCGGGTGGTGCGCTCGAACAGGCGTACCTGCAGGCGCCGCTCCAGCCGCGCGATGCCTTTGCTGACAGCCGAGGCGGTAAGGTTCAGGCGCTCGGCAGCGGCGTTGAAGCTGCCAGCATTGGCCACGCTGACGAACAGGTCGATATCCTTGAGGCGTTCGGAGGCGCTCATGTTCGGCTCGCTATTAGTGAATTCTGTTCTGCTTATATCGGAATAAGTGCCAGCAATCGGAATATAGTTCCCGATTAAACTGGCCCGTCGTTTATACAGGATTGTTTAGCTATGCCAACCTCTGCTGTGACCTGTGAAGCCGAGCGCCCGGCCAGCCGCGCCGGGCTGCCCATTGCACTGCTCGCAATCGGCGGCTTTGCCGTGCTGACCACCGAATTTCTGATTCTTGGCCTGTTGCCGGCACTGGCGCGGGACTTGGGCCTGTCCGTCGCCGCTGCCGGCCAGTTGGTCACCCTGTTCGCGGTGACAGTCATGCTGTTCGGCCCGCCGCTGACCGCCTGGCTGTCACCGCTGCCGCGCAAACCGCTGTTCATCGGCATTCTGCTGGTGTTTGCCGCAGCCAATGTACTCTCGGCAGTGGCGCCCAACCTGTGGGTGCTGGCCCTGTCGCGGTTCATCGCCGCGTTGGCGTTGCCTGTGTTCTGGGGCACCGCCAGCGAAAGCGCAGGGCAACTGGCCGGCAAAGGCCGCGAGGGTTGGGCGGTGTCGCGGGTTTATCTGGGCATCACTGCTGCATTCGTGTTCGGCATCCCATTGGGCACCGTGGCGGCGGGGCTGGTGGGGTGGCGCGGCAGTTTCTGGCTGTTGTCAGGCCTGTGCCTGTTGGTTGCGCTGCTGATGTCGGCGTGCCTGCCGAGCATGCCGGCGGTGCCCAAGCGGGCCAGCGGCGAGCGGCAGACGGTAATCCTCAAGGACCGGCGCTTCATTGCCCATGTGCTGTTGTCGGCGCTGGTGTTCAGTGCGATGTTCACCGCCTACACCTACCTGGCCGAGATCCTCGAGCAGGTGGCCGGGGTGCCGGCCAGCCAGGTCGGCTGGTGGCTGATGGGCTTTGGCGTGGTCGGTATGCTGGGTAACGCCTTGGCCGGGCGCATCACTGACCGCAGCCCGCTGCGTGCCACCGTACTGTTGCTGGTAATGCTGGCCGTGGGCATGGGCGCGGCAGTGCCGCTGGCCGCGAACACGCCATTGCTGATCGCCGCGCTGGTGCTCTGGGGCATTGCCTACACAGCGTTGTTCCCAGTGTGCCAGGTGCGGGTGATGCAAGCCGGGGCCAAGGCCCAGGCGCTGGCGGGGACGTTGAATGTGTCGGCGGCCAACGGCGGTATTGCCGCAGGCGCCGCGCTGGGGGGCGTGGCGATCCAGACCTTGGGCCTGGGCGCCTTGGGTTATGTCGCTTGTGTGTTTGCCCTGCTGGCAATCATCGCGGCCTTGCTGCTCAAGGCCGGCGAATAGCGCTCAGACCGCCTTGGTGTTGAGCAGGCGCACACCCAGCCCGATGAAGAGGGCGCCGGTAGCGCGCTTGCACCAGGCGGCAACCCGCGATGCCTTGAGGCGCTGGCCGAAGCGGTAGGCGGTAAAGCAATACACCGAGTGCACCAGGCAGACAATCAGCGCCATGCTCAGGTACATGGCCGCGAACTGGCCAAAAATGGGCCGGCCTGGCTCGAGAAATTGCGGCAGGAAGGCGCAGAAGAACACCAAGGTCTTGGGGTTGCTGACCGATACCAGAAACGCCTCAAGGCCAATGCGCCATTTGCTGTGGTTGCTGACCCGTGCGACCTGCTCGGCAGGGATGCTGGCGGGGCGACGTGCCAGTAGCTGACGCAGGCCGAGATAGATCAGGTACCCCGCGCCGACCAGTTTGAGCGCAAGAAACGCCGCTGGCAGCGACACCAGCAGGGCGCCCACGCCCATCGCCACTGCGCTGATTGCCAGCAATTGCGCGGCGAGGTTGCCAAACAGGGTCATGCCCATCCCCGACGGGCCGTAGCGCAGCGCGTTGCGCACGGTCAGCAGCACATTGGGGCCGGGGCTGAGTGAGGTGATCAGGTAGGCGAGGGAGAAAGTCAGCCAGAGGTGCAAAGCCATTGGGCGCGTCCTGTTGCGCGGGGGAAGGCGTCAAGATGCCAGCTCTGCAGCCGCTCCGCCAGCCCCCATGCACTCATTTGGCGCGCCAAGGCGAGCAGTCACCCAGCCATCCCATCCACCCGGGGTTGGGTCAATATCGCCCAGTAGTGCCAAACGAACAGCCCCAGGCCTGTGGCTGCAAGCAGCACCGATAGACCCAACGCCTGCGCCGTGAATGGCACACAGACCACGCGGACCAAGGCTGCCAGTTGGATAAATGCAAACGCCCAACCTACGCTGCGCGGCACTTCCAGCGCCCGCCCGGTATGCCCCAGGCTCACCCGTGCCATCATCGCCACGATCAAACCGGTCATGCCGCCCACGCTCAAGGCATGCACCGCGAGGCTCGGGCTGACCTCGACCCCGGCATGCCACAACGCCAACCCAAGGCAGGCCGGGACCAGCCACGCGTAGGCCACATGCAGCGACCACAGCAGCGGTACCCGCCAGATGCCGCGGTCATGCCACAACGCCAACCGCACCACGTGCAGTGCACCCAGCCCGGCGAACAGCACCGCCATCAGCGGTTGTGGAGTGTCGTTGAGGCCCAGCGCATAGGTTGCCGGCAATGCGATGCTGCCCAGCAGGCAAGCCCGGTCCAGCCAAGGGCGCGGTATCGCAGGGGCCATGTTGCCCAGCCCGCGACGGGTGAAGAACGGAATCACCCGGCCGCCGATCACGCTCATCATCGCCGCTACCAGCCATAGCCCGGCCAGCACGCCATGGCGCTGCCAGCGTTCGTCCTGGTTCAGCCAGCCCAGCAGGGTCAGCCACTGGCAGCCCGCCAGCAGCATCACCAGCACCACGATCGGGTAGTTGTTACGCAGCCGCCGGATGACGATCGGCCGCGCCAGGGCCAGTGCCACCAGCGGCAGGAAGGCGCCGTGCAGTGTTATCAGCAACCAAGAGGGCAGTGGCACGAACCAGCTCACTCGGCCCAGCAGCCACAGCAGAAACAACCCTTGCAGCGGCCGCCCGGACAACCCCGGCATGCCGCTCCAGGTTTGCACGGCCGTCAGCAGAAACCCCGCGACAATCGCCACGGCAAAGCCAAACAGCATCTCGTGCCGGTGCCAGGCGAGCATGCCGCCGGCGGGCGTTGGCTGCACGATGCCGGTCAGCACCGCCCCCCACAACAGCAGGGCGACCAGTGCGAAGGCACTGCCGGCCAGAAAGAACGGGCGAAAACCCAGCGCCCAGAGGGCTTGGCGCGGGCGGGCGCTGATCGGCTGAACGAGCATTAGGGCGGACCTCGGTTCGATTCCGGAAGAGTGATGGGGTACCATCACGATTCGTGCCATCGCGCAAAGCCTTGAATATCAAGGTGATGGCAGCCTTTGCGGTCACAATGACTCATGCCGGATGCTGTCGTTACGACAGCATTAAGAGTCATATTGACCCGCTCCACGCTACAGGACTTTCGTTGTGACCGACCTTCTGCGCAATCCGCTGCTGCAGTACCTGGCCCGTCTGGCCCCCTCCAGCCAGCTGACCATGCGCTACATCCTGCAGGACGCCGCCGATCGCCTGGGCTTTGTCGAGGTCGACATTGCCGATGTGCCCTGGCACCACCTTGAGCCCGGCCACGTGGTTGCATTGGTCGCCGCGCTGCGCACCGATGGCTACGCCCCGAACACCTCCTCGCTTTATGTGAATGCTGTGCGTGGGGTAATGAACGAGGCGTGGCGCCAAGGGCTGATCGAGCATGAGCAACTGCTGAAGATCCGCGAGATCAAGCCGGCCAGTGGCAGCCGCCTGCCGCCGGGGCGCAACCTGCGGCGCAGCTTGATCCGCGAATTGATGGATGTCTGTGCGGCCGACCCGCGCCCGCAGGGCGTACGCGATGCGGCAATACTGGCGCTGTTGTACGGCACCGGCATGCGCAAGTCAGAGTCGGTGGACGTCGACCTGGCTCAGGTCGATTTTGCCGAACGCAGCGTGGTGGTGCTGGGCAAAGGCAACCGGCAGTTGCTCAAATACGCCCCGGCATGGGCGTTCGAGAAGTTGCAAGCCTGGCTGGACCTGCGCCGCCAGCAATTGCCGGCCGGCGTGGAGGATGATGGTTTTCTGTTCAATCGCATCCGCCGGGGCAACCACATCACCCGCGCGCGCATCACCAAGCATGCGATCTACTACATTGCTCGCCAGCGCGGCGCACAGGTAGGCGCGAAGATCATGCCGCATGACTTCCGCCGGGCGTTCATCACCCGGGTGATCGAGGAGCATGACCTGTCGATTGCCCAAAAGCTTGCGCACCACGCCAATATCCAGACCACCGCTGCGTATGACCGGCGCGATGACAACGAGCGGCGGCGGGCGGTGGAACGGTTGGATTACTGATCACGCTGACGTTGCTGCGCAGGCTTGGACCGGCCTCATCGCAGGCTGGCGCCGGCTCCCACAAGAATTGAGCCAGGCACCCATATCGCAGCTGACGCGGTCCTGGTGGGAGATTCTATGGTTTTGTACAAGCCTCTTCCCGCCAGACATATCTCCTTGTGGCGAGCGGGCTTGTCCCGCGTTGGGCTGCGCAGCAGCCCCTTGGGTTTTTAGGGCTGCTGCGCAGCCCAGCGCGGGACAAGCCCGCTCGCCACAACTCTCTATCATTTCCACAGGGTTGGGTCCAACCAGCAGTGTTGCGGTTAAACATGGCCTCTGTGGGAGCTGGCGCCAGCCTGCGATGAGGCCATGACATTATACAAACCTGTCATGGCTTGCCAGCGTTGCCTGAGCCACCACCATCACGCCCCATCCCTTCAGACCCACTACCGCCGTTCATCCCCGGCAGGTCGCGGCTGTCGTTTTGCTTGCTCGGCGGGCTGTCCGGGTCGTTGCCTTGGATACGCGGGTCGGTGTCACGTGGCATCGGCTTTTCGATGGGGTTCAGGGTGCTGTCCACGCCAGGTTGTGGGGCCGGGTTGTGCGGGTCGTCCGGGTAGGTAGTCCCGGTGCCGACGGCAAACGCCAGTGGCGAGGCGAGCAGGGCTGCTAGCAAATAAGCACGTTTCATAGGGCAGACTCCTTTGCGATGACTGAGGCCGGACAGCGCAGGGCGCAAAATACACCCCACGCCGTCTTTCCCATTAGGGCCTGCGCCCCTTCATCAAGGTGCCATCGCCCCGATCAACGGTTACACCACCATCGACAGCAACATGATGAAGATGATGCCGACCACCGAAAGAATGGTCTCCATCATGCTCCAAGTCTTGAAGGTTTCGGCCACAGTCATGTTGAAGTACTGCTTGACCAGCCAGAAGCCTGCGTCGTTGACGTGGGACAGGATCAGCGAGCCTGCGCCCGTGGCCAGTACCAGCAACTCGCGGTTGACGCCGGGTACCAGGTCGATCACCGGGGCGACGATGCCGGCGCCGGTGATGGTAGCCACGGTTGCAGAGCCGGTGGCAATGCGGATCACGGCTGCCACCAGCCAGGCCAGCATGATTGGCGAGATTTCAGCCTGCACGGCCATCTGCCCGATGACATTGCCCACGCCGGTGTCTACCAGCATCTGCTTGAAGCCGCCGCCGGCCCCGACGATCAGCACGATGGCGGCCGTGGGCGCCAGGCTTTGGTCGAGCATCTTCATGATTTGCTGGCGGCTGAAACCGCGAGCCGAACCAAAGGTGTAGAACGCCAGCAGCAGGGCCGCGAGCAGGGCGGTGATCGGGTGGCCGATCAGGTCCATCCATTGGCGCACGATGTGCTCGGCAGGCAGCACCACGTCAGCGAAGGTCTTGAGCAGCATCAGCACCACCGGCAGCAGCACGGTAGCCAGGGTGATGGCGAAGCTTGGCAGGTTGTCGCGGCTGGAGTCGCGGGCAATCTGGTCCATCAGCTCCTGCGACGGGTTACCGGGGATGTAGCGCGAGATGAAGTTGCCGAACAGCGGCCCTGCGATCACTGCCGTGGGCAGCGCCACCAGCAGGCCGTAGAAGATGGTTTTGCCGATGTCGGCGTTGAAGATGCCAATAGCCAGCAGCGGCCCCGGGTGTGGTGGCACCAGGCCGTGGACCACCGAAAGCCCGGCCAGCAGCGGGATGCCGATTTTCACCAGCGACACCCCCGAGCGGCGGGCGACGATGAACACCAGCGGGATCAGCAGCACGAAGCCGATCTCGAAGAACAGCGGGATGCCTACCAGGAAGGCGGCGAACATCATCGCCCAGTGCACCTTCTGTTTGCCGAAGGCGCGGATCAGCGTTTGCGCGATCTGGTCGGCACCGCCGGAATCGGCCATCAGCTTGCCGAGCATGGTGCCCAGCGCCAGGACGATGCCGACAAAGCCCAGCACCCCGCCAAAGCCGTCCTGGAACGACTTCATGACCTTGGCCACTGGCATGCCGGAAGTCAGGCCGAGAAAGCCTGCGGCCAGGGTAAGGGCAACGAAGGGGTGGACCTTGAAATGGGTGATCAGCAGGATCAGCCCGACGATGGTGACCAGCGCGTCGAGCAACAGGAAGGTATCAGTAGCCAGTCCGAACATGGTTCTTATGCCTCGGTCTTGTCGTTGTTGTTAGTGGCGTAGCGTTTTCAGGTGCAGCGTATTGCAAAGGGTGAAGCCTTGAGACAGCGCTATCTTCGGTGAGCCGGGTAACCGCCTGTTCAGGCGATACGCGCCAAGCTCCGCTCACCGTCGCGCTTTAGCCAGGTGTCCACGCTCTCGGCCAGCGCTGCAATTGGGCGCGTGGCGTCCAGCGCCAGGGTGTGCGGCTCGCCCTCAGGGGTTTCCAGGGCGGCGAACTGGCTTTCGATCAGGCTGGCGGGCATGAAATGCCCAGGCCTGGCCAGCACGCGCTTTTCGGCTTCTTCCGGGGTCAGTTCAAGGAACACGAACGCCAGGGTGGGCACGGCGTCGCGCAGGGTCTGGCGATAGCGGCGCTTGAGCGCTGAGCAGGTCAGGATCGGGCGCTCGCCTGCAGCCAGCGTGGCCTGCAGCTCTTCGCCAAGGCGCAGCAGCCAGCCGGCGCGGTCGTCGTCGTCAAGGGGGATGCCGGCGCTCATCTTTTCGATATTGGCGGCAGGGTGGAAGGCATCGCCTTCGATCAGGCGGCCGCCGCTGCGCGCGGCGATGGCAGCGCCGATGCAGCTCTTGCCGCAACCAGCCACGCCCATTACCACGATCGCGGTCAGGGAAGGGTTCATCAGTACCTCCTGCTCGGTGAGATAGCGCTGTCTCGACTACGGCGAGTCGAAGGTACCGGCGCCACCCTCCGGGGTGTTATTGATCTTGTTTTGGGCAGTATGGACGCTCTGCACATGCCTGTTGCCACGTTTGCATTGCTTGCGTCCTGAGACAGCGCTACCTTAGTGACCGTTCCCCATTCCTGCAAGTAGTAAAATTACAACATCCATGTCCCGTACCGGCTCCCGCACTACAGGTCGTCCCACGCTGGCAGAAGTCGCCAGGCTTTCCGGGGTTTCCCCGATTACCGCTTCGCGCGCCTTGCGTGGCGTGAGCACAGTTGCGCCCGCGCTGGCCGAAAAAGTCATGGCCGCTGCCGCGAGCCTGGGCTATATCGCCAACCCTGCTGCCCGCGCGCTGGCCTCGGCGCGCAGCCATTCGGTGGTGGTGCTGATTCCGTCGCTGTCCAACCAGCTGTTCATCGACACCTTGGAGGCCATCCACGAGGTCATGCGCCCGCGTGGCCTTGAGGTGCTGATCGGCAACTATCACTACGATATCGCCGAAGAAGAGAACCTGATCCGCAATTACCTGGCCTATCAGCCCTGCGGCATGCTGCTGACCGGCTTTGAGCGCAGCGAAGGCTCGCGCCTGCTGCTTAACGCAAGCCAGGTGCCGCGCGTGCACATGATGGAACTGGGTGGCGAGGCGGGTGCCTTGTCGGTCGGTTTTTCCCAGTTCGAAGCAGGCCGGGCCGCCGCACGCCACCTACTGCAGCGCGGCCGGCGGCGCCTGGCGTTCATTGCCGCGCAGTTGGACCCACGGGTCATGCAGCGTGCCGAAGGTTTCCGCCAGGCGCTGGTCGAGGCCGGCTTGCAGGCCACCGAGCTGGAAGTGCTCGACCCGCAGCCGTCGTCCATTGGCCTTGGCGGTGAGCTTTTCAGCCGCCTGCTGGCCAAGGCACCGGATGTCGACGGGATTTTCTTCTGTAATGACGACCTGGCCCAGGGTGCGGTATTGCAGGCGCTGCGCGAAGGCATCGAAGTGCCCCGACGAGTGGCGATGGTCGGTTTCAACGATTTGCCGGCCTCGGCGCACATGGTCCCGCCACTCACGTCCATTCGCACGCCGCGCGCTGCGGTGGGGCGCAGCGCAGCGCAGGCGCTGTTGGGGCTGCTCGACGGCAAGCGCGTAGGTGCAGAGCAGCAGGACCTGGGCTTCGAGCTGATGGTGCGCGAGAGTTCCTGAGCGGTAAATGCCTGGTCCGCGGTGATAGCAGATCGCTTGCACGGATACGGCTCCGATCTATGCTCCTTGAGACCCCGTGGCGCTCAAGGAGGCACGCTCATGTTCGAGTATCACCGCAAGTCCGATCTGGTCGAGATTCAGCGCTGCCGCGACGCGCTGGCAGGGATGCAGGCCAAGCTTGCGGCGATCAGCCGTTCGATGGCAATGATCGAGTTCGCTCCCGACGGTACGATCCTCGCTGCCAACGAGCACTTCTGCAACACCATGGGCTACAGCCTTGACGATATTCTCGGCAAACACCATCGAATTTTCTGCGACCCAGGTTATGCCAAGAGCGCGGAGTATCAGCAGCTGTGGCGAGAGCTGCGCGAGGGCAAGGCCATAAGCGGCACCTTCGAGCGGCTCGACAAGGCCGGGCGCGAAGTCTGGCTGGAAGCGAGCTACATGCCGGTGCTCAATGAACAGCAGCAGGTTACCAGCGTGATCAAAGTGGCGTCCGACATCACCCGCCATGTGATCGAGGAGCACGAGAGCGAAAGCTTGCTCAAGGCCATTGGCCGCTCCATGGCAGTCGTGGAGTTCACCCCGGCAGGCCGGGTAATCAAGGCCAACCAGAATTTTCTCGACACCTTGGGCTACCGCCTGGATGAAGTGGTTGGCCGCCATCACGGGCTGTTCTGCCTGCCCCATGAGCGTGAATCGGCCGAATACCGCGAGTTCTGGGCTTCGCTCAATCGTGGCGAATACCATTCGCACCGCTTCGAAAGGGTCGATAAACATGGACGTACCGTCTACCTGGAAGCGTCGTACAACCCGATTTTCGACAACAAGGGCCGCCTGTGCAAAGTGGTGAAGTTCGCCAGCGACATCACCGGCCAGATCAGCACCCAGCAGACCGCCGCCGATGCCGCCCATGCAAGCTCCGTGCAAACCGATGCCTGCGCGCGCAAAGGCAGCCAGGTGGTGCAACAGGCGGTGCAGGTTATCGAACAGATTTCCGCCGAACTCAATCAAGCTGCGCAAACCATCGATGCGGTCAGCCGCCAATCAGAGGTCATCGGGCAGATCGTCGCGACCATTCGCGGCATCGCCGACCAGACCAACCTGCTTGCGCTCAACGCTGCCATCGAGGCGGCACGGGCAGGTGAGCATGGGCGTGGTTTTGCGGTGGTGGCCGACGAGGTGCGCACCCTCGCTGCGCGCACCAGCAAGGCGACCGTGGAAATTGTCGAGGTGGTGCGGCAGAACCACGACCTGTCGTTGACGGCGGTGGCAAGCATGCAGTCGAGCTTGTCGCGTACTTGCATTGGCGTGGAACTGGCCAATGAAGCGGGCACGGTGATCCTGGAAATTCAGCAAGGCTCACGGCATGTGGTCGACGCCATCAGCCAGATCAGTTCGACCCTTCAATTGCATTGAAACTCTCGCGCAGCTCGCGCTCGAGGCCCTGCAAGCTGGCTAACAGCGTCAGCAGCAGGGACTCGCAGGCGTGCCCTTGGGCGAGGGCATGTTCGATTGCTTCGCAGTCGCGCACCACCACGCTGACCTTGAGCATCTTCGCGCCACCTTTGATGCGGTGCACCGCCATCGCCAAAGCGTAGGGTTCGGCATCCGCACCCAGCTCGCGCAGTGAGTGCAAGTCTTCTGCGGTGCTGTCGGCCAGTTGGCTGAGCAGGGTCAAGGTCAACTGGTGGTCGTCCTGGGTCAGGTGCCGAAGCTTGGCCAGCTCGAAGCCACTGGCGCGCAAGGCCGGCTCACCCGTTTGTACAGCGTCGGCAAATGCCAGCGCTGCGGCCTGCGCCAGGCCAGCCTGCAAGGCGCGCAACCCCAGCGGCTTGAACAGGCAGTCGTCCATGCCGCTGGCTAGGCAGCGTTCGCGCTCTTCGGCCATTGCGTTGGCGGTGACACCGATGATGCGGCAGGGTGGCAGTTGCCGTGCCTGCTCCAGCTCGCGGATCCGCCGAGCCAAGGTGTGGCCGTCCATCACGGGCATGTTGCAGTCGGTAATCACTACATCGAAACGGCCACCTTGCCACAGTGTCAATGCCGCTTCGCCGTGTTCGGCGCTGGTGACCCGGTGGCCGAGCGAACTCAGTTGCTTGTCTAGCAACAGCAGGTTGGCGGGGTAGTCGTCGACCACCAGAATATTGAGCGCCCGGCTGTCGGTTAGCGAATCTGAGCCGCTGGGTGCTGCCTTGCTGGGCGGCAATGCGTGGGGCAGCGTCAGTTGCACGTCAACCTGGGTGCCCAGGCCCTCCAGGCTTTGCAAGGTCAGCGCGCCGCCCATCAGCTCACTCAGGCTGCGGCTGATCACCAGGCCCAAGCCTGCGCCTTGGCGCCCCTGGCGGTCATCCGCTTGGACGAAGGCGCTGAACAACCGCTGCTGGTCGGCCGTACTGATGCCGACACCGCTGTCCTTGACCTGCAGCATGACATCGAGCTTGCCCTCGGCCGCAGGCGCGGTGCGCAGCGATACATCTACTTTGCCGCGCTGGGTGAACTTGATCGCGTTGCTGACCAGGTTGGCCAGCACCTGCTTGAGCCGCAGTGGGTCGGCCTCGACCCAGCAGGGGCTGCCGGGAAGCACTGCGTGCAGCGCGATGCCCTTGGCCCTGGCGTTGCCTTCGAACATGCGCAGGGTTGCCTGCACCAGCGCGCTCAGGTCGCAGGTCACCGGGTTCAGGGTCATGCGGCCCGACTCGATGCGCGAGATATCCAGCACATCACCAATCAGCTCCAGCAGGCCGATCGCCGAGGTGTGGGCGGTTTCCAGGGCCTGGCTGTCGCTGCGCCCATGCAGGCTTTCTTGCAGGGCCATCTCCAGCAGCCCGATGACGGCGTTCATCGGGGTGCGGATCTCGTGGCTCATCACCGCCAGGAAGGTGCTTTTGGCCTGGCTGGCCTGTTCGGCCTCATTCTTGGCCTGGTGCAGTTGTTCGAGCAGCGCGCGGCTCAGCCCCAGTTGCTTTTGCAGAGCTTCCTGGGCCTCGCTGCGGTGCTGGATCAGCCTGCGCAGGTAACGGTTCCAGAACGCCACGCCAATCAGCAGCACTGCCGCCAGTGCCAGTATTTGCAGGGCCAGGGTACGGTAATTGCGCCACGGGCTGTCGCTGGCCACCGCGCTGATGCGCCAGCGGTCGATCATCTGGTCGAGCTCATCGGGCGGCAGGCTCAACAGTGCTTTGTCCAGGATCGCCTGCAACTGCGGCTGCGCCGGGTTGACGGCAAAGCTTGCAGGTATGGGTTCATCCGCCAGCTGCGCGGCGATCTTGAGTTTGCCGTTGGCGATCTGGTTGATGAAGTAGCTGGCGTTGACGCCGTTGCTCAGTGCCACGTCGACCTTGCCGTCAATCACCGCCTGCAACAGCTGTAACGGGTTCTGCGCTTCAAGCGTTGCAGGCTGCGCAAGGTCCGAGCGCAACGGTGAGCCTTGCAACACTGCCACGCGCATGCCGTGCAGCGGGGCGCGGTCGTCCAGGGGCGGGGCATCGCTACGGGTTACCAGCACCCGTGGGCTGATCATGAACGGGCGGCTGTAGCGCACGCGTGCGGCCTGCTGCGGGTCGACCCCTATGGCGCCAAGCATGTCGACCTTGCCTTGGGTTACCGCGTCCAGCATTGCGTCGAAGGAATCGGCGAACACGATTTCGAAGTGCAACCCGGTGCGCCGAGTTATCTGCTCCAGCACATCGATGGCGATGCCGCGCGGCTGTTGCAAGGCATCGGTGAACGACACTGGTGCCAGTTGGGTGTTGATCATGACCCGTATATTGGGGTGCTGGCTGATCCAGTTGCGCTCTTCGGGGGTCAGGGCGTCCAGGCGTCGGTCGAGCAACGTGCCGCTGCTGCCACGGGTCCAGCGGCGCAGAATGTTCAGGCGTTCGCTGTCGGCAATGCGTTGCAACGCCTGATTGACCAGTTGCTGCAGGCGCAGGTTGTCGCGGTCCATGGCAAACGAAAAGGTGCTGGCGGGCGCTTTGACGAAATGATCGATGCCTGCGAGGCCTTGGTAACCCTTGGCAAGCACGTAATCGGTACTGATGGCATCGCCAAGGTACGCGTCTGCCTGGCCCAGCGCCACCGCCGCGACGCCGGCCAAGGTGGAACGATACAAGCGCAGTTGAGCTTCGGGGTACAACCGTTGCACCGCCTCAAACGGTACGTAGTGGTCGACCATGGCCAGGCGCTTGCCAGCAAGGTCGCCGGCATCGCGCAACGAATAGCCGCGGCGGCTGACCACTACGGGCAAGTCGTCTGCGTAGGGCTGGCTGAGGGCAAGCTCGGCATCGGCGGCTTCGAAGGCGTTGGAGGTGCCCAGCAGGTCGATTTCGCCCCGGTGCAGGGCGGCAATGGCCAGCTCTCGGGTGGCATAGCGCCAGACTTTTACCGGCACGCCAAGCTGTTCGCCAATCAAGCCGGCGTAGTCGGCGCTCAGGCCTTCATAGTCGGACTGGCTGGTATTGATATCAAAAGGCGGGTAGTCGGGGCGCGAGGTGCCCAGGCGCAGGCTTTCACGCGTTGCAAGCCACTCGCGGTCGGGCAATGACAGTTTGAGGGGCGGCCCGGCACTTTGTGACCGAGCCAGCAGGTTTCGGCTTTCGCCAGAGGGTTCTGCCCACGAAGGCAGGCAGGCGGCGAGCAGCAGGCACAGCAACGTGCCCCGATACACGGTCAGACCACGTTGTTGCGTTTGGCGAGGTCGACCATCTCGACCAGCGACTCGGCCTTGAGCTTCTCCAGAATTCGGCCGCGGTAGGTGCTGATGGTCTTGGCGCTCAGGTTCATCTGCTCGCCGATGAGTTTGTTGCTTTGCCCGGCACACAGCCTGCGCAGTACTTCCATCTCACGGTTGGACAGGCACTGCAGGCGTTCGCTTTCGCTTTCCAGCGTATTGATGTTGACGGCCATCTGCGGAAAGGTCGAATAGCCTTTGACCAGTGCCTTTAGAGCAAATACCAAGGCGTCGAGGTCTTCGTCCTTGTTGACGAAGGCGCTGATGCCTGCATCCATGCAACGGCGCACGTACAGGTCGGCAGGTTGGCCGGTCAGGGCCATGATCTTGGGGGGCGGGTCGAGCAGCTTGAGGCGTTTGATCACTTCCATGCCGTCAAGGTCGGGTAGGCCTATGTCGAGGATCACCACATCCGCCCGGGTTTCCGCCGCGAGGCGGGCTGCTTCTTTGCCTTTTCCGGTTTCGCCGACAATGGCGAAGCGCTCGCGTTCCAGCAGCACGCGCACGGCGAGACGCACGATGGAGTGGTCATCGACCAGCAGCACGGTTGTCATTGGGTAACTCCTGTAGAAATGAGCCCGCTTGTTGTTGTCTTGAAACCTCGAGCCTGAGAGCCACAGAACCGAGCAGCGGGCACATTACGTACATTCAGATCCTTTGGTAATAGGTGATTATAGGCATGTTGAAAAGGCAACGGCACTTTGTTGAAAAGGACTACAAAAGGTCCTAGGACGGAGCTTCCAAGGCTGTTTCAGGCGCAGCCTGGGTGCGGCTTGAGGGTGCGCTGGGTCGTGGCGGGGTTATTCTGCAGTGCGCTACCTACGCGCGTGGGGCGCGGGCTCAGCTGGCCTGCGCAGTTCGGGCAGTGCCCATGCAGATGTTTTTGGTTGCACGCTCGACAGAACGTGCACTCAAACGAACAGATCAGCGCGTCCGGGCTGTCTGGCGGCAGGTCGCAGTCGCAGCATTCGCAGTTGGGGCGTAGCTCAAGCATGGGCGAGGTTCCGGTGGGCTTAAAATAGCAGTGTGCTACGCCGCCGACAGGTGCTGCAATCGGTTCAAGGGCCAGGGCGGTAAAGGTGTGCGTGGCCTGCGCGGTAAAGCGCCGAGTCAGCGAACGGGGCATCGCCCAGCACATGGCCTACCAGGATCAACGCCGTGCGCCTGAAACCCTTGCGCCCCACCTGTTCGACAATATCGGCCAACGTGCCGCGGGCCCAGTCCTGGTCGGGCCAGGTGGCGCGGTGTACCACGGCCACCGGGCAGTCGGCGCCATAGTGGGGCACCAGCTCTGCAACGATACGTGCCAGGTTGCGAATGCCTAGGTGAATTGCAAGCGTGCAGCCGTGGCGCGCCAAATCATTCAATTGTTCGCCGGCCGGCATGGGTGAGCTGTCGCCATAGCGGGTCAGGATCACCGTTTGTGCGACGTCCGGAAGGGTCAGCTCGCAGCCAAGCAGCGCTGCACTGGCGGCCGTGGCGGTTACCCCTGGAATGATCTGGTAGTCGATGCCCAGTTCGCGCAGATGGCGGATCTGTTCGCCGATGGCGCCATACAGGCTGGGGTCGCCGCTGTGCACGCGCGCGACGTGCTGGCCATCGGCATGGGCCTGGCGCATGGCCTCGATGATCTGTTCCAGGTGCAGCTCGGCGCTGTTTATCACGCGTTCGGCGGTGTTGCCGGCCAGTACCGCTGGGGGGACCAGAGAGCCTGCATAGATGATCACCGGGCACTGGTTGATCAGCCGCTGGCCCTTGACCGTGATCAGCTCGGGGTCGCCGGGGCCGGCACCGATGAAATAGACCGTCATGAAAAATCCTTGCGGGTAAAAGGAGGCATTATCGGCCGCAAGCCAGCGCCAGGGTAGCGCCATCAAGCACTTGGCGTGTAACCCGCAAGTGAGGCAGCAGGCTGTGGCCTTCGGCCAGAGCCAGTGCGGCGCTTTCGGCAACGCCCCAGCAACCGGTATGTTCGAAGGCGCTGGCTGACCGCTGGCTGAGCAGGTGCTCAACCCTCGCCAACTGGCTGACTTCGAAGCAGATCAAAGGCAACCCGAGTGCCTCGGCCAGCGCCAGCAGCCCAGGCTCGTCGGCCTTGACCTGAATGCTGGCGATGCCGCGCACGGCGTTCAAGGGCAGGGCATGCTTGGCAAGGGTCTGGTGCAGCAGTGCTGTCAGGGTTTGCTGCGAGCAGCCGCGCCGGCAGCCGAAGCCTGCGAACAGCACAGGCTCGGGGTGGGGGCAGGCCATCAGGCGTCGCTGGAGCGGCGGTACAGCCACGCACTGAGCAGGCCCAGCGCAAGCCAGAACGCCGCGTTGGTCAGCCACGAAGCAATCTTGAACTGAGTCTCCAGTGCGGCGGGTGCCAGGCTTTCGTGCACCTCTGGCTGTGGAGCGCCGATCACGTGGGGGATGACCAGCAGCACGGCGCCAAGCACCTTGAGCAACCAGTGCCGGGCGAACACCAGCAGTGCCAGGCCGACAGCGGTGGCGGCAGCGGTGCCGACCCACCAGTTCTGACGCAGGCCCAGGTCGGCAGCGGCCGTGCCGGGCAGCTCGGGCGGCAGGCCCAGTGTCGGCGCCAGGCAGAACACCGCAAAGCCTGCCAGGCCCCACCAGGCGCCGCTGCTGACCCGGCCCGGTGCGCGCAGGCTGTAGAGCGCTGCGAGAATCAGGGCAAAGCCGACGGCTACCACCAAATTGCCACCGGTGGTGGACAGCACGCGCTGCCAGCCATCTTCAGGCTCCCAGGCTTCGGCACTGTGTTCATGTTCATGCGCGGCGACAGCTTCACCTTCAGCAGGGTGGCTTGCCGCGGGGGCGGCGCTTTCATAGGTTTCGGCCTGCAGAATCAGCGGGGCTACCCAGAAACTTTGCAGCAACGTCAGCAGCAAGGCTGCAAGCAGCCCGCTGAAGCCCGCGGTACGGGCGATACGGGTAATCATGCTGGGCTACTCAGTGGCAGGGGAAGGCGGCGCTGTGGCGGGTATCGTGGGCCGCGTTGTGCACCGCTTCGATATGCGAAAAACCGGCGAAGTACACCAGGGACAGGCCCAGCACGCTGGCGCCAATGGCAACCATCAGGCGCTGGCTGAGCGTGGCGGGTGTGGCGATGCTGTGTTTGGCGGTGCTGATAGGCATGACGCGTTCCTCTGCTGCTTTTGTTGTGGCAACGGGCAAGCGCGGCGACCCCGGGCACCAGGGCCCAGGGTAAACGACAGCGCCCGCCCACCGCGGGGTGTTGAGTTGACGTCAGGCCGGTCTCCGGGCTTGCGAGGCGGAGCAGGGCTCCGTTCAAGTGTCACCTTCCCATGCCAATGCGCGGCACAGTGGTCTGGACACTTCTCTCGCTTACCGTTGCGGGGGCAGCACCGGATTTGCCTGGCCCTTTTGTAAAGGCTCAAGGCGCACCGGTTTCCCGTTTCACCCCTAAGGGGCACCTGGACGCAGTTCGCTAGCAAATCACGGGGCAGGGCGGGCGTCAATCGCCACGGCGGTTGACCGGATTGCGGGCACTGCGTAGCCTTGCCGTTTCGAGGTTCTCCAGCGGTGCTGGAGCTAAGACGGGAACGCGGTCAAGCCGCGGCTGCCCCCGCAACTGTAAGCACATCCGACAAGGTTGGCATGGCCACTGCGAATGCGGGAAGGCGCCCACCTGCTGGCTTAGCGGCCGGCACTGTGCAAGCCAGGAGACCTGCCTCGCAACTTTTCGACTTTAAACCGGGCGGGGTGATCCGGTGGCGAACACGCCCGGCCATCAGCGCCCGTGGCGGTCCCGCCGCATGCCCGCGCCATTGCAGCCAAGGGCACTCGCATGAAAACACTGGCCAAGCTCCCCGTCACCATCGTTACCGGTTTTCTCGGTTCGGGTAAAACCACGTTGCTGCGGCACATGCTCGACAACGCCCAAGGCCGCCGCATTGCGGTCATCGTCAACGAGTTCGGTGAGCTGGGCATCGATGGCGAAATCCTCAAGCAATGCAGCATCGGCTGCAGCGAAGAAGAGGCCAATGGCCGCGTCTATGAGCTGGCCAACGGCTGCCTGTGCTGCACCGTGCAGGAAGAATTCTTCCCGGTGATGCGTGAACTGGTTGCCCGCCGTGGCGACCTTGACCACATTCTTATCGAAACCAGCGGCCTGGCGCTGCCCAAGCCTTTGGTGCAGGCCTTCCAGTGGCCAGAAATCCGTAACGCCTGTACGGTCGATGCGGTCATTACCGTAGTCGACAGCCCGGCCGTAGCCGCCGGCACGTTCGCCGCCTACCCGGACCAGGTCGACGCCCAGCGCAAGCTCGACCCCAACCTGGACCACGAGTCGCCCCTGCACGAGCTGTTCGCCGACCAACTGGCCAGCGCCGACCTGGTGGTGTTGAACAAAGCCGACCTGATCGACGCCGAAGGCCTGGCCAAGGTCCGCGCAGAAGTCGCGCAAGAGCTGCCGCCAGCGGTCAAGGTGATCGAGGCCAGCAGTGGCCGGCTGCCGCTGGACGTGCTGCTGGGTGTCGGTGCCGAATCCGAAGCGCACATCGATGGCCGGCGCACTCACCACGATTCGCACCACGACGGCGACGACCATGACGACCACGATCACGACGCCTTCGACTCCATCTCCATCGACCTGCCTGAAGCCGACGAAAGCCTGCTGATGGGCGCCCTGACGCAGTTGGTCACCGAGTTCGGCATTCTGCGCGCCAAAGGCTTCGCGGCCATCCCTGGCAAGCCGATGCGCCTGTTGATCCAAGGTGTCGGCACCCGTTTCGACAAACACTTCGACCGCGCCTGGCGCAGCGAAGAACCACGCATCACCCGCCTGGTGCTGATCGGTCAGGACCTCGATGCCGTGCACCTGGAAGCCCGCCTGCGCCAGGCGCTGGGCGCCTGACCGATGCACCTGCTGCGCACCCAGCCCGGCGGCTTCGTGCCGGACGACAGTATCGCTGACCTTGGCCAGACCCCAGCGGAACTGGTGATTCTGTGCAGCGGCGATTCGCACTTGGCGCTGCTCGCCGAAACCGCCGAGCAACTGCCTGAACACTTCCCCAGCCTGCGCCTGGCCAACCCCATGCAGGTGCAGAACCACGCTTCGGTCGACCTGTATGTCGACGAGGTGCTGCGCCATGCCAAGGTGATTCTGGTGTCGTTGCACGGCGGGGTCGGTTACTGGCGCTATGGCGTCGAGCAACTGGTCGAGCTGGCCAGCCGCGGCGTGCAACTGATCATGGTGCCGGGCGATGACCGCCCGGACCCGGAGCTCACCGGCCTGGGCAATGTCACCGGGGCGCAGGCCGAGCGCCTTTGGCATTACCTGCGCCAAGGCGGCAAGGCCAATGCGCTCAACCTGTTCAACTGCCTCGCAAGCCTTTGGCTGGAGCGCGATTACGCCTGGGACGAACCCCAGCCGCTGCCGCGCACGGCGGTTTACCACCCAACACTGCCCAGTGCGGTGCTGCAGGACTGGTACGCCGAATGGAACCCGCAGTGGCCAGTGGCTCCGCTGCTGTTCTACCGCTCGCACCTGCAGGCGGCCAACACCGGGTTCATCGATGTGTTCTGCCAGCGCCTGCAGGCCTGCGGGCTGAACCCGTTGCCGATCGCCGTGGCCAGCCTGAAGGAGTCAGCATGCCTTGAACAGGTCGAGGCGTGGATGGACGAGGTCGAGGCCGAGGTCATCATCAATACCACAGGCTTTGCCCTGTCCAGCCCCGAACGCCCCAACCTGCGCCCGCTGCGCCGTGACGTGCCGGTGTTGCAGGCGATCTGCGCCCAGGACAACCAGCCGGCGTGGCAGCAGAGCGCGCAGGGCCTGGGCGCCCGTGACCTGGCCATGCACATTGCCTTGCCGGAGCTGGACGGGCGCATCATCACCCGCCCGGTGAGTTTCAAAGACCTTGCCTGGCACAGCGAGCGCAGCCAGTCCGACGTGGTGTGCTACCGCGCGCACCCTGAGCGCATGGACTTTGTCGCTGAACTTGCGCGCCGCTGGGTCGAACTGGCGCGCCTGGATAACCCGCAAAAGCGCGTCGCCCTGGTGCTGGCCAACTACCCGACCCGCGACGGGCGCATCGGCAACGGTGTCGGCCTGGATACGCCGGGGGCGGCGCTGAATATCCTGCAGGCCATGCAGGGGCAGGGCTACCCGGTTGCCGGGCTGCCGGACAGCGGCACTGCGCTCATTCAGCAACTGCTCGGCGGCGTAACCAACGACCTTGACCACCTCGACCAACGCCCCTGCGCCCAAAGCTTGAGCCTGGCCGACTATCAAGCCGCCTTTGCCCAGTTGCCGCAGGCCAACCAGCGCGCCGTGCTGGAACGTTGGGGCGCCCCCGAGCAGGACCCGATGCACCGTAACGGCCGGCTGATGGTTGCCGGGCTGCGCTATGGCCTGACCTTTGTCGGCATTCAGCCTGCGCGGGGCTACCAGGTCGACCCGAGTGCGGTGTACCACGACCCGGACTTGGTGCCCCCCCATGGTTACCTGGCGTTTCACTTCTGGCTGCGCAACAGCTACGCCGCCGATGCGGTTATCCACGTCGGCAAGCACGGCAACCTTGAGTGGCTGCCGGGCAAGGGTGTGGGCCTGTCGCGTGAATGCTGGCCGGACGCATTGCTCGGGCCACTGCCGAACATCTATCCGTTCATCGTCAACGACCCGGGTGAGGGCGCCCAGGCCAAGCGCCGTACCCAGGCGGTTATCATCGACCACTTGATGCCGCCGCTGACCCGCGCCGAATCCTACGGCCCGCTGCGCGATCTGGAGCAACTGGCCGACGAATATTATGAAGCGCAATTGCTCGACCCGCGCCGAGCACGTGAGTTGCAGCGGGACATTCTGGAACTGGTCAAGGCCAACCACATCGACCGCGAGCTGCAACTCGAGGGCCAGCTGGACGATGCGGCGGTGTGGCTGCCGCGGCTGGACACCTATCTGTGCGACCTCAAGGAATCGCAGATCCGCGATGGCCTGCACGTGTTCGGCGAGTCGCCACAGGGCCGCCTGCGCAGTGATACGCTGCTGGCGTTGCTGCGGGTCGAGCGTGGCGACGGTCGCGGCGGCAATGCAAGTTTGATTCGCACCTTGGCCAAGGCCATGGCGCTGGGCTTCGACCCGCTGGACTGCGACCTCGGCGAGCCCTGGCAAGGGCCGCGCCCGGCGCTGCTGCAAGCGGTCGACAGCGCGCCCTGGCGCATCACGGGTGACACCCGCGAGCGCCTTGAGCAGCTTGCGCTGACGCTGATCGGCCAGGCCCTGGAGGCAACCTTGGCATTGCCGGACGACAGTAGCTGGCTGCCGGTCATAGACGTGCTGCACGCCCTGCGCAACGAGGTGGCGCCGCGCCTGGACGCCTGCGGCCCTGCCGAAATCGACGCGTTGCTGGCGGCGCTGGCCGGGCGCTTCGTGCCGGCCGGCCCCAGTGGCGCGCCCAGCCGTGGGCGCCTGGATGTGCTGCCGACCGGGCGCAACTTCTACACCGTGGATGTGCGCAACCTGCCCACCACCACCGCCTGGCGCCTGGGCTTTGCCTCGGCCAACCTGATCCTCGAACGCCATCTGCAAGATCACGGCGACCACCTGCGCCAGCTCGGCCTTTCGGTGTGGGGCACCGCGACCATGCGTACCGGCGGCGATGATATCGCCCAGGCCATGGCGCTGATGGGCGTGCGCCCGGTATGGGCTACCGGCAGTCAGCGTGTCGATGATTTCGAAATCTTGCCGCTGAGCTTGCTCGACCGCCCTCGGGTCGACGTTACGCTGCGGGTGTCGGGGTTCTTCCGTGATGCTTTCGGCAACCTGATTCGCCTGTTCGATGCGGCGGTGCAGGCGGTTGCCGCGCTGGACGAGCCGGATGACCTCAACCCCCTTGCCGCCCGCGTGCGCGCCGAGCGCCAGGCGCTGGTCGGTGAGGGCATGGACGCCGAACTTGCAGCACGCCAGGCCGGCTGGCGTGTTTTCGGCGCCAAGCCTGGTGCTTACGGCGCCGGGGTGCAGAACGCCATCGACGGGCGCCTTTGGAACAGCCGCGACGACCTGGCCGAGGTGTACCTCAACCACGGTGGCTACGCCTATGGCACCGCCGACGAAGGCACCCCGGCCCGCGAGCGTTTCGCCCAGCGCCTGAGCCAGGTGCAGGCGGTGCTGCAGAACCAGGACAACCACGAGCATGACCTGCTCGATTCCAACGATTACTACCAGTTCCAGGGCGGCATGCTGGCTGCCGCCGAAACCCTGGCCGGCAGTACCCGCGCCAGTTACCACGGCGACCACAGCCAGGCCGACCGCCCGCGTATCCGCACCCTTAAAGAGGAACTCAACCGGGTAATACGCGCCCGCGCCCTCAACCCCAAGTGGATCGACGGCGCCAAGCGGCATGGCTATAAAGGTGCTTTCGAGCTGGCGGCCACGGTGGACAACCTGTTCGCCTTCGATGCCACCACCCACCTGATCGACGACCACCATTACCAGGGCCTGGCCGACGCCTACGTGCTCGACCCGGCCACCCGTGATTTCATGCGTGAACACAACCCCGAAGCCTTGCGCGACCTTACCGAGCGCTTGCTGGAAGCCCAGCAACGCGGGCTCTGGCAGGAACCGGGCGACTACCGCGAAAGCCTTGAGCAACAGTTGCTCGAGGGCGAGGAAGACTGCTGACCATGACCGAACCCGTGCAATTTCCCCTGGCCGCCGTGGTCGGGGCCGACGACCTCAAACTGGCACTGTGCCTGACCGCCATCGACCCTAAAATCGGTGGTGTGCTGATCGAAGGCCCACGCGGCATGGCCAAGAGCACCCTGGCCCGAGGCTTGGCTGACCTGCTCGGCGACGGGCCGTTCGTCACCTTGCCCTTGGGCGCCACCGAAGAGCGCCTGGTGGGCACGCTGGACCTCGATGCGGCCCTGGGACAGGGCCAGGCGAAGTTCTCGCCGGGGGTGCTGGCCCATGCCGATGGCGGGGTGCTTTACGTCGATGAAGTGAATCTGCTGCCCGACCCGCTGGTCGACCTGTTGCTGGACGTGGCGGCAAGTGGCACCAACCGTGTCGAGCGCGATGGTATTTCCCATCGCCACCCGGCGCGTTTCGTGCTGATCGGCACCATGAACCCAGAAGAAGGCGAGTTGCGCCCGCAGTTGCTCGACCGTTTCGGGCTGAATGTCGCACTGCAGGGTTTGCCGGCACCTGAAGCGCGCCAGCAGATCATCCGCCGCCGGCTGGCGTTCGACAGCGACCCGCACGCTTTCTGCGCCGAATGGGCAGCGCCCCAGGCGCAACTGCGCGAGCGCTGCCACGGCGCCCGGGAGCGCCTGGCCGCTATTGCACTGGATGACCAGGCCTTGGCTTGGATCACCGAGCGATGCTTTGCCGCAGGGGTCGACGGCTTGCGCGCCGACCTTGTCTGGCTGCGCGCCGCCCGTGCCCACGCCGCGTGGCGTGGCGCCGGGCACATTTGCGAAGAGGATGTCGAGGCGGTCGCCGAATTCGCCCTGCGCCATCGCCGCAACACCGACGCCCCGCAGGCGCAAAGCCAACAGCCGCCACCAGCAAGTGGCGGGCAGCCCGATCAACCCCAGCAAGGCGAAGGGCAGGGCAACTGGGGGGCCATGGCGCCACAGCCAGTGGCTACCGGCGCCCGGCGTGAGGTGCCGAACTGGGCAAAAAAGCCCTGAGCATCCGCCGCAGCCAAGCGCTGGATGCCAGACATCGCCCAGGCCGTGTGCAAGGTGCGCCCCGTGGGCGCGCCACGGCTTCCGGGCGCGGGCACATCGCCTGGCTGGCGACACTGCTCAAGGGGCGCCCACGCACACAGCGCGACCTGTGCTGGCAGCAGCGCCAGGCGCAGGCGCCGCAGTTGTGGCTGATTATCGTCGATGCCTCGGCTTCGACCCGCCGTCAGCACGCCTTGAGCCAGGCCAAAGGCCTGCTGGCCGGGGTGTTCGACCAGGCCTACCGGCAACGGGCGCGGCTGGCGCTGCTGACCGCAAGCGGCGACACACCGCGCTGGCAGCGCCATGGCCTGAAGGCGTCAGCTGCGTTGCAGCCGTGGCTTGATGGGTTGGGCGCAGGTGGCGGCACGCCGCTCTTGGCAGCGCTGGATGAGGCGCGAACCTGGCTGCAAACCAGGGCCAGGCGGCTGCCCCACGAAACCCAGCGCTGCCTGATCCTGACCGACGGTCGGCTGACGCCATGGGCTGGCTTGCAGCCTCTGCCCTGCGCCACCGTAGTGGTAGATATAGAGCGGGCCGCAGTGCGGGTCGGGCGGGCGCAGCAACTTGCCGAGCAACTTTGTGCCGAATACCGGCATATAGACCAGTTTCAGAAAGTTAACTAAGGCGGCCGGCTGCGACACAATGCCGCTACCGTAAAAGTTGCAGGCCAAGTTGCAACACGTGCGTGGCGGCCACGCACGTGTGGTGGCGGGTGTACTTACTTGGGCATCGACCACGGCTGCAGGTCGTAGCCTTTCTGGCACAGTTCGGCGCGCACTTCTTCGATCAGGCAGGCCCACTGCGCAGGGTCGGAATAGACCCGCGAGGAGACTTGCTTGGCGCCAATGCGGGTGCTGGTCCGGTCAATCACTGCCAGCGTCAGCTCACCGGTACCGTTGGGTGCATCCCAGGCAACGCACTGGAACGGTTCGAAGGCGTGGTCGGCAATCAGCAGGGCTTCGTTGACGCGCAACGGGGCATTCATGGCTCGGTCTCTCTATGGTCCCAAACAGCGAAAAGTAGTTTCCGCGATGTTGTTCCGGCATAGCGTACAGCGCGGGGTTATTCGTACTGATGCTCCAGGTCAGGGGTGAAGTCACATAACAACTGAAAATTTTAAGTTAAGGGTTTTTAACATTGCCGGTGCTGCGGCGTGTGACGCCGATATGCGATGAAAATTCGCGGCGAGTAAAACGGGCTGACCAACGGTAGTCGAGCGCGTCAAGTTAATTGCTACTGTTATTTCTGGCGTCGCAACTTACTGTTTATTCGAAAAAAAGCCGATTACCGGCGCCAAGGAACGGTCATGCTCGAGCCTGCTTCCCATCGCCGCCTGCTGATTGTCGACCCCTGCGAAGACTGCCACCGCCTGTTGCCTGGGTTGCGCGGTGTGGGCTGGGAGGTGCGCACCTGCACGCTGGATACCGCCCTTGAGCACCCGTGCGATGTTGGCTTGCTGCGCCTGCAGGCTTCGCACTTGCGTCACCCCGATGCGGTCAGGGACCTCATCCAGCGCAGCAAGACCGAGTGGATCGCCGTGCTAAGCGCTGAAGAACTGCGCATGCAAAATGTCGGTGACTTCGTTTGCGAGTGGTTTTTCGACTTTCACACGCTGCCCTTCGACGTCTCGCGGGTCCAGGTGACGCTGGGGCGCGCCTTCGGCATGGCGCGGCTGCGCGGCAAAGGTGCGGTGCGGGTGGATGAGCATGAGCACGAACTGCTCGGCGAAAGTCGGCCGATCCGCGAGTTGCGCAAGCTGTTGGGCAAGCTGGCGCCCACCGAGTCACCGGTGCTCATACGCGGGGAAAGCGGCACGGGTAAAGAGCTGGTGGCGCGCACGCTACATCGCCTGTCGCAGCGCCATGACCAGCCGTTTATCGCCATCAACTGCGGGGCAATCCCCGAGCACCTTATTCAATCCGAGTTGTTTGGCCATGAAAAAGGCGCCTTCACCGGTGCGCACCAGCGCAAGGTCGGGCGTATCGAGGCGGCCCATGGTGGCACGTTGTTTCTCGACGAGATCGGCGATCTTCCCCTCGAACTTCAAGCAAATCTGCTGCGCTTTCTTCAGGAAAAACACATCGAGCGCGTGGGGGGCAACCAGCCTATCCCGGTGGATGTGCGGGTGCTGGCGGCGACCCATGTCGACCTCGAAAAGGCTATCGGCCTTGGGCGCTTTCGCGAAGATTTGTACTACCGGCTCAACGTGCTGCAGGTCGTCACGGCACCGCTGCGTGACCGGCACGGCGACCTGTCGTTGCTGGCCAGCCATTTTGCCCATTTCTACAGCATTGAAACGGGGCGCCGGCCCCGCTCGTTCAGCGATGGCGCCCTGGCTGCCATGGGCCTGCACGACTGGCCGGGCAACGTGCGTGAGCTGGCCAACCGCGTGCGCCGTGGCCTGGTGCTGGCCGAGGGCCGGCAGATCGAAGCGCAAGACCTTGGCCTTCAGGACACTCAGGAGCAAGACCTGCCGCTGGGCACGCTGGAAGATTACAAGCACCGCGCCGAGCGCCAGGCGCTGTGCGATGTGCTGGATCGGCATAGCGACAACATGAGCATTGCGGCAAAAGTGCTGGGCATTTCAAGGCCCACCTTCTACCGCCTGCTACACAAGCACCAGATTCGCTGACGCTTACGTGCGCTCAAAGACCACGGCGATGCCTTGCCCGCCACCGATGCACATGGTGGCAAGGGCGTAGCGGCCCTGTATCCTTTGCAGCTCATGGATGGCCTTGGTGGCGATGATAGCGCCGGTAGCACCGACCGGGTGCCCCAACGAAATGCCCGAGCCGTTGGGGTTGACCTTGTCCGGGTCAAAATCCAATGCGCGGGCCACGGCGCAGGCCTGTGCGGCGAAGGCTTCATTGGACTCGATCACATCCAGGTCGGCGACCGTCAGGCCGGCCTTTTCCAACACCTTGCGCGTGGCCGGGATTGGCCCCAGGCCCATCAATGCGGGCTCCACGCCGGCGTGGGCGTACGCCACCAGGCGCGCCAGCGGTTTGAGGCCAAGGCGGCGCACGGCATCGCCCGTAGCCAGCACCAGGCCTGCGGCGCCGTCGTTGATGCTGCTGGCGTTGCCGGCGGTTACCGTGCCGTCTTTCTTGAATACGGCTTTCATGCCCGCCAATTGTTCGGTGGTAAGTTCCGCGCGCACGTTCTCATCAACGGCAAACTGCACGGAGCCTTTGCGGGTAGGGACCTCAATCGGCACGATCTGCCCGTTGAAGCGGCCTTCGGCTATCGCCCGGGCGGCCCGCTGCTGACTGGCCAGCGCGGTTTCGTCCTGCATCTGGCGGGTGATGCCGTGGCCTGCAGCGACGTTCTCGGCAGTGATGCCCATGTGAAAGTGCTCGAATGGGTCCTGCAACACACCGACCATATAATCGATACCTTGCAGGTCGCCCATGCGCGCGCCCCAGCGTGCCTGGGGCAGCAGATACGGGCTGCGGCTCATGGCTTCGGCGCCCGCCGCCAGGGCGATATCGCTATCACCCAGCAACAGCCCCTGGGCTGCCGAAACAATTGCTTGCAGCCCCGAGCCACACAAGCGGTTGACGTTGAATGCCGGGGTTTCTTTGGGGATGCCGGCCTTGATAGCCGCAACGCGGCCCAGGTAGGCGTCACGCGGTTCGGTGGGGATCACGTTGCCCATGACCAGATGGCCGATTTGTGCGGCATCCACCCCGGAGCGCTCGAGGGCGGCACGGGTGACTTGGGTGGCGAGGTCGGCCAGTGGCAGGTCTTTGAGTGACCCGCCGAAACTGCCGATGGCCGAACGTACTGCGCTGACGATGTAGATTTGCGTGCTGCTCATGGTTGCTCCTTGTGCGACGACGTAGCGGGGCGCCCTCTGCGAGGTACCAACGCTACCTGTGTGCAAGGAGTCTAGGCAAAGACCTGCAAAGCGCTGCTCGCTCAGCTCGCAGGTTTGGCTTCAGTGCGCGGGACATCAGCCTGGCGGTTGCCTTGCTCGGCCTGGCGCTTGGCGACGGCCTCTTGCGCCTGCTGGCGTTGCACGGCCCATTGGTCGCTGCGCTCGCGCAGGCGGTCGGCGCCGCCTTCGGCAAAGGCCGACGTCACGGTGGTTGTGGCCAGCAGGGCAAGGGCGATGGCGAGGGTTTTCATTGTTGCAGTCTCCAGTGGGTTAGGCAGGTGGCCAATGGCCGATTGCCACGCATGATGAAGACCGCAGATTTTGCCAACGTTAACGGTTTGGTCAGTTTTGCGCCGGCCAGGGTTTTCGCTCAGTTTGCCTGCACCAATACGCCGTCGCGGCCCAAATGGTAGCGCTGCAAGTCGCGGGCGAGGGTCAGGTTGCCGTGGTAGCCGGCCAGGGCTTCCTGGCGGATTTCCTCGATGCTGTTGCCGCGACCGGGCGCGCACTGGTAGCGGGCGCTGAAGTGGGTCAGCACCAGGTTTTTCACCGCTGCCTGCTCGGCGAAGAGCGCTACGGCCGCTGCGGTGCTGTGACCGAAACTGGTCTGGCTGCGGTCGATCACAGGCTGGGTGAAGGTGGCTTCGTGGACCAGCACGTCAACGCCCTGGGCAACACCTGCCAGCAGCTCGGGCCGGTCGTTGTCGCCGCAGACGATTACCCGCTGTGGAGCGCGTGTGGGCTGCAGGTAGGCAAGCGGATCGAGCTGGCGGCCCTGATGCTCTACCGCCTGGCCATGGGCCAGTTGCCCCCACAGTGGCCCGGCGGGAATGCCATCGGCTTTGAGCCGTTCGGTATCCAGCCGGGGGGAGGGGTCGCGCTCTTCGAAGACATACGCCCAGGAGCGTACCCGGTGCGAAAGCTCCACGGTGCACACGCTGATATTGCCGTTTTGCAGGCCGCTGAAGGTCTCCAACGTCTGTATTTGCAGTTCGAAGGGCAGGTAGGTCTCGCTTACGGCGAGGGTCTGTTGCACCCAGCCCTGCAAGGCCGCTGGCAGAACCAGCGTGAGCGGCTCGCTGCGCCCTGACATGCCGGCGCTGGCCAGCAGCCCAGGCAAGCCGAAGCAGTGATCGCCGTGCACATGGGTGATGAGAATGCCGCGCAGGTCGCGGACCGACAGCGGGCTGCGCAGCAACTGGTGCTGTGTGCCTTCGCCACAGTCGACCAGGTACCAACCGTGGCCGGCGGATTCGATGACGGCGGTCGCGCTGACGTTGCGGGCCTTGGTAGGCACCCCTGATGAGGTGCCCAGAAACTGCAGGTCCATGCCTGACTCCTTGCCTGAAGACTGTCCAGCCTCGCAGGGCGAGGCGCGCGGAGGCTAGCATGGTCGTCGGGGCGGGAACAGGGCCCCGTTGCGAGCCAGGCCAGCGCGGTCTGCGCAGGAGCGGTAGACCAGGAGTGCACGGGCAACGGACCTTAGAAGGTGTAAGCCACCCCAGCTTGTACAGTGCGCGGCTCGCCTGGGTAGACGTAGGCGTTGAACGCACCTTCGTCATACCCTTTATTGAACACGTTCTTTACATCCAGGTTCAGGCGCACGTGCTCGTTGACCTTGTAGAAGCTCAGCAGGTCAACAACGCTGTAGCGTTCCATGGTGTAGGTAGTCGCGGCCGTTTGCCCGGCGCGGTCATCCACGTACTTCACGCCCATGCCCAGGCCAAGGCCTTTGACCACGCCGTCTTGGAACTCGTAGGTGTTCAGCAGGCTGAAGGTGTTACGCGGAATATTGGCCAGGCGCGTACCTTTTTCCAGCACGTTGTCCTTGGTAACCATGGCATCGACATAGCCGTAGCCGCCGATCATGCGCCACTCGGGGGTGATATTGCCGGCGATGTTGATATCTAGGCCACGGCTGCGCACTTCGCCTGCCGCTACCTTGAAGGTGTTGGTGGGGTCGTTTGGATCGTTGGTCAGCACGTTTTCCTTGACGATGTGGTAGATCGCCGCATCGACCGTCAGTTGACGGTCGAGGGCTTCCCACTTCATGCCCAGCTCGTACGACTTGCCCTTTTCCGGGTCGAAGCCACCGCCTGCTTGCGGGGTACCGCTGTTGGGCTTGAAGGAACGTGCGGTGTTGGCGTAGACCGCGACGGTGTCGGTCAGATCGTAGATCAGGCCGAAGCGTGGGGTAACGGCGTTTTGGCCTTTGGTGAAGTCGCCCTTGTCATCGAGCTTGTTGACGTAGTCGTGCTCGAAGCGTTCCAGGCGTATACCCGCGAGCGCTTTCAGCCGTTCTGTCAAGGCTACCTGGTCCTGGATGAAGAACGCCCAGGTTTGCAGGTTTTCTTTATCCCAAGTGGTGGGGCGGGCATTCAGTGCGGGACGCGGCTGGCCCAGTACCGGGTTGTTGATGTCAATCAGGTACGGCGCGGTAGAGCGCAGGATGATCGAGTTGTAATCATAGTTCTCATACTCGACCCCGGTCAGCAGCGTGTGGGCAAAACCAGCGGTATCGAAGTGGCCGGTCAGGTTCAACTGCCAGTCGCGATCAGTCCACTCCAACTTGCGATAGTTGAAGTTACGACGCAGGGCCTGGCCATTGGGCGTAACGCCGTACGCTTCGACCGCATTGCCTTTGAGTGAGCCATCGAGAAACTGGAACCCGCCACCCAGCGTCCAGTCTTCATTGAGCAGATGCTCGAACCGCACTTGAGCCATGTTGTTGTCGTTATGCAGCAGGTTGTCGCTGCCTTTTTCCCAGGCGTTGGTGTCGCGCGAAGCGCTGGCTTTCTGTGTTGGGAAACGCGTCAAACCCCGATCCAACGGGTGGTTATTGCGCATGAAATCGCCTTCAAAGACGATCTTGGTGCTGTCGTTGACCTGCCAGCTGAGCACCGGCGCCACGTCGTAGCGCTCGGTCTGCACGTCATCGCGGAATGTCTCGCCACCTTCACCCAGCACGTTGAGGCGATACGCCAGGCTGCCGTCCTGGTTGAGCGGGCCGGTGGCATCGAGTGTGGCGCGGTGCATGCCTTGGTCAGTGAACTGGCTGCCAAGGGTGACCTTCTGCTCCGGCAGCGGCTGCTTGCTGACGATGTTGAAGGTGCCGCCCGGGTCGCCACGGCCATACAGGCTGGTGGCCGGGCCGCGGATCACTTCCAGGCGCTCGACGGTGTTGGCATCCGGGGCGTTGGGGTAGCCGCGGTTGATCGGGAAACCGTTGCGGTAGAACTCCCCGGTGGTGAAGCCGCGCACGGTGAAGGTGGTCAGGCCCTGGCCGCCGAAATTGTTGGCACGGCCCACACCGCCTGCGTAGTCCAGGCCATCCTGCAAACGGGTGGCGCTGGTGTCTTCCAGGACATCCTTGGGCACGACGCTGACCGACTGCGGTGTTTCATGCAAGGCCGTGTCGGTGCGCGTGGCGCTGGCCGAGCGGGTGGCGCGGTAGCCTTGTACCGGGCTGTCGGCGCGCTCGTAGTCGGCGTCGGCGTTGATGTTTACAGCTTCAAGCTGAATGCCTGCCGAGGTATCGACGGGGGTGGTTGCCGCCCAGGTGAGCATTGGGGCAGCGTGTAGCAGGCACAGCGAAACAATCCTGTAACGCATCGGTTCAGGTCCTGGAAGAAAGGTCACGGAGAGGGTGTAAACGCGGCGCGATATTATCTGGTAACAATTCCCATTACCAGATGTTTTGGCATACTGGATGCCGACTGTGACGGGCGTACCAGGTTGGTGCAGGTGTGCCTGGCGCAGCGCGTGTCGCTGCGCCAGGCAGGGGCGGGTCAGTGGCCGCCTTTCATGCGCCGGGCAATCAGGTAGATCACCAGCCCCGCAAGCGCTGCGCCAGCGCCGATGTAGCCGGTGCTGGTCCAGCCCAGGCCTGCGCTGATGGCCATGCCGCCAAACCACGGGCCTAGGGCGTTGGCCAGGTTGAACGCAGCGTGGTTGGAGGCAGCTGCCAGGCTTGGGGCTTCATGGGCGATGTCCATCAGGCGGATCTGCAGCGGTGCGGCCAGCGCGATCATGGTGCCGACCAGCGCTACTGCAGGCAGCAGCGTCCACAGCGAATGCGCGGCGAAGGAGAAGAACACCAGCACCGCCATCGACCACACCAGCACAATACCGACGGCGCGGAACTGCAGGCGGTCGAACAGCTTGCCGCCGACTATATTGCCAACGATGCCGCCAATGCCAAAAGCCGCCAGGCCGAAGGGAATCCACTGTGGCGAGGCCTTGGTCACCTGCAGCATGGTCGGCGCCAGGTAGCTGAACACACAGAACATGCCGGCAAACCCGATGGAGGCGATGGCCAGCGCCATCCACACCTGCGGCAGGGCAAAGGCGCGCAGCTCCTTGCGCGGGTCACTGCGAGGCTCATCGTGTGGCTGCGGCACATAGCGCCACACCAGGGCGATGGTGCACAGCGCGATGGTGGCCACCAGCACGAACGCCGAACGCCAGCCGAACCACTGCCCGAGTAGCGTGGCCACCGGATTGCCCAGCAACATCGCCAAGGTGAGCCCCATCATCACCCGCGCGACGGCCCCGGCGCGCTGGTTGCTGGCCACCATGCTCGATGCCACCACAGCGGCGATACCAAAATAAGCGCCATGGGGCAGGCCGCTGATGAAGCGGAACGCCACCAGCCCGCCGAACGACGGGGCGAAGGCGGTTGCCAGGTTGCCGATGGCGTACAGCGCCATCAGCAGCAGCAACATGTGCTTGCGCAGCAGCTTGGCGCCAAGAATCGCCAGCGCCGGCGCGCCGACCATCACCCCCAGTGCATAGGCACTGATGGCATGGCCCACCTGGGGTTCGGTCAGGTTCAGGTTGCTGGCAATATCGGGCATCAGGCCCATGATAGCGAACTCGCCGGTGCCGATGGCGAAGCTGCCAAGGGCCATGGCGGCTTCCATTTTCACGACGGTGGATTTGGCGGGGAGTTGCGGGGGAGATTGGGGGAGAGACATCTATATCCTTGCGAAACATGCTGAAACGTTTGATGCAGGATGATAGACAATTGCCGGCAGGGGCGTCGAGCTTGGTGATCCGAGGCTGGCACCGGGCGCGACCAGCTTGCTGGGTCCAAACCCACACAAATCCTTGTGGCAATCGGGCTTGCCCCGCGTTGGGCTGCGAAGCGGCCCTGGACCTTACCCATTTACGGTATTTGAGCGAATACCTAGGTGAGTTTCAGGGCTGCTTCGCAGCCCAACGCGGGGCAAGCCCGCTCGCCACAACAGCCCTATCTGATGGGGGCTCTGCGTTGAGCCGCTACGATGAGTCAGGCCACATCATGCAGCCCCGTGCAGCTCCTCCAGCAGGCTGCGCAGCGTGGCCTTGCCGCTGTCATCGAGCCCGAACACCGGCCGGCGTGGCTCGCCAACGGGGAGCCCGGTCAGCGCCAGCCCTGCCTTGATCGTTGCCGGCAAACCGCCCTTGAGAATGAAGTCCAGCAGCGGCAACTGCCGGTAGAACAGCGCCCGCGCCTGTTGCAGATCGCCGGCTGCAACCGCCTGGTAAAGGCTCAGGTTGAGCTCGGGAATCAGGTTTGCCGCTGCCGTGCACCAGCCGCTCGCCCCGGCAACGAAGGCTTCCAGCGCCAAAGGATTACAGCCGTTGTAGAACGGCACCTGGCCTTCGCCGAGCACCTGCAGTTTGTGCATGCGCTGAATATCGCCCGTGCTCTCCTTGACCATGGTGACGTTATCGACCTCGCCAACGATGCGCAGGATCAGCTCCACCGGCATGTCGGTGCCGCTGGTGGCGGGGTTGTTATAGAGCATGATCGGCAAATCGATAGCCGCGCCGATGCTGCGGTAGTGCTGGATAATTTCCGCCTCGCTCAGCTTCCAGTACGCGCACGGCAGCACCATGACTGCATCGGCCCTGTGCTGTTGGGCGTAGCGGGCGCGGCGCACGGCACCGGCGGTGGTGAGGTCGGACACACTGACGATGCTCGGCACGCGCTTGCCGATGCACTCAAGGCTGTGCCGGGCTACCTGCTGCCATTCGGTGTCGCTCAGGTAGGCACCTTCACCGGTGCTGCCCAATGGCGCGATGCTGTGCACGCCGCTTTCGATCAGGCGCTCGATGGACTGGCCCAGCGCTGGCAGGTCAAGCTGTTCGCCGCAAGGGCTGAACGGGGTAATGGTGTAGCCGATGATGCCGTGAAATGGGGTGGTCATGGGGTAACGCTCCGCAGGCAAGGCAAAAGAGGGGGTCAGGCAAGGCAGTCGGCATGCTTGCGCAAGGCCTGCCGGGCGTAATAGCTGAATGCTGCGCTATGGCGCTTTGGTCGGTCGATCCAGTTGTGGGCGTCGCGGCCAAGCTCAGGGGAAATCGGCTTGATGCTGCCAGCGGCCATGGCCAGCAATTGCAGGCGCGCGGCGCGTTCGATCAGTTGCGCGTAAACGCACGCTTGTTCAACGCTGGTCCCGGTCGACAACTGGCCGTGATGCGCGAGCAGAATCGCCCGTTTGTCGCCCAGTGCCGCGCTGATGATCTCACCTTCCTCATTGCCCACCGGCACGCCAGGCCAGGCTTGCAGGAATGCGCAATCCTCGTACAGCGGGCACAGGTCCATGTGCGATACCTGCAACGGCACTTCGAGCATGGACAACGCGGCAACGTGGGTGGGGTGGGTGTGGATGATGCAATTTACATCAGGCCGTGCCCGGTACACCCAGGTGTGAAAGCGATTGGCCGGGTTGGGCATGCCCTGGCCTTCGAGCACTTCGAGGTCTTCGTTGACCAATAGCAGGTTGGTGGCGGTAATCTCGTCGTAACCCAGGCCCAACTGCTGGGTATAGAACGTGCCTGGCTGCGGCCCGCGCGCACTGATCTGGCCGGCCAGGCCCGAGTCATGGCCGTTGTCGAACAGAATTCGGCAGGTCAGGGCCAGCTTTTCGCGCACGGTCCACGTATTATCCGCAAGCGCGCCTTGCATCTGCGTCAGTGCCGCTTGCACCAGCTGCGCTTTGCTGTGTGTCAGGGTATTGGCCATTGGGGGTTATCCTCGGTGGCGTGATGGTAGAGGTCATGGCCGGGCCGCCCTTCAGCTTTCGACGGTGGAGGGGCGGCCACTTCAATGACACACAAAACATTACATGACACAAAGTGTCATAAGCAAGTGCGTACGTCCGGGAAACCTGCTTTAAATGTCTATCCGACTGAAGTTGCTGCGTAAAAAACTGGGAGTCACCCTTGAGCTGCTGGCTGAAAAGTCCGGCATGACCAAGAGCTACCTGTCCAAGGTCGAGCGTGGCTTGAACACGCCGTCGATTGCGGCGGCGCTCAAGCTTGCGCGGGCGTTGAACGTCAATGTCGAAGAGCTGTTTGCAGACGAGGCCGAAGGCCAGGCACGCTACAGCCTGGTGCGTCAGGGCGAGCGGCAGGCGCTGGTAGGCAGCGGCGAGGGGCCGGGCTACGCGGTGCTGACCTCCCAGGTGGGCCAGCGCAGCTTGTTGCCGTTTCTCATTCAACCGCCTACCGAGTTCAGCGACCCGACGTTCAAGGAACACGAGGGCGAAGAATTCCTGTTCGTTCATGCAGGCCAGGTCGAAGTCGACTTCATGAGCGAACGGGTGTTGCTGCAAGCAGGTGACGCCTTGCACTTCAACGCCCAGACCCCGCACCGCCTGCGCTCGGTGGGCGAGCAGCAGGCGCAGTTGCTGGTAGTGGTGCAGGGCGGGGAAGGGTGAGGGCAGGGCGATGAGCGAGGTCTCGCGGTTCTGGCGCGATCCGGCATTACCCTTCGTCGAAGCCCGCTGCGTGGCCGACGGCCGACAGGTGTGCTACGCCGCGCACTCCCACGAGAGTTTTTCCCTCGGCATCATCACCGGTGGTCACAGCCGCTACCTCACCGGCGATGCCCAGCACGAGGTCGCCGCGGGCACCACGGTGCTGATGAACCCAGGCGTGGTGCATACCTGCAACCCTATCGCCGGGCAACCCTGGGCCTACCTGATGCTGTACGTCGACCTGCCTTGGCTACAGGCCCAGAGTTTCGCGCTGCCAAGCGCAACCTTGAGCACCTCGACTGCGTTGTATGGGCATTTGCTGGAGGTGTTCGCCGGGTTGTTCGATGAGCGTTCGCCGGCTGCGAAGCACGCCCTGTTGGTGGCACTGTTCGAGAGGCTGCCAGGGTTGCTGGGCAACACAGTGCCCGCCCGTGCACCGACGCATCCGCGACTGGAAATGGCTGCCGCGTTCATTCGTGCCCACCGGTCGGACGCCATTGACATCGACGCTATCTGCGCGGCGGTGGGCTTGTCACGCGGGTATCTGATCCGTGCCTTTGGCAAGCGCTTCGGGTTGACGCCCCACAGCTACCTGCTCGATCAGCGGGTGCAATATGCGCGCGCCCAATTGCGCCTTGGCCGGCCGATTGCCGAGGTGGCGCTTGAAGCAGGTTTTGCCGACCAGGCGCATCTGCAGCGAGCGTTCAAGCGGCACCTGGCGATGACTCCTGGGCACTACCGCGACGCCCAGAGCTAGGCGCAATTGCACAAATCCACCCGTGCCACCGCACTTTTTCAAGGTTTCGTGTTCTATCAAGCGTTGGGCTGCGCCGACCCCCGGCTGGGCCGCTGACATTTTCCGGTGCAGATGGCTGCAACACGACCCCCCATCCTCCCGCGTTGCCTGCTGCTTGCAGGTGTATTGCTGTGCCTCGCCGCCTGCACCCAGCAGCAGAGCCGCGACATGCTCAACCAGTTCGGCAAGGGCAAGCCTGACGAACTGTTCCAGACCAGCGTCGACCGCATGGCGACCCTGGCCATGCGCGACAACCTGCGTAGCCTGTACCTGTTGATGGACAAGCTCTACCTGCGCAACCCCAACCAGTGGAAACAGTCTGGCTACCTCGATGCCACCACCGCGGCGCGGCAGATCCGCATTGCCATCGAGCAGCGCCAGCCGTTGGCGCAACTGGGTGACCGGCGTGACCTGGCGGCGCTGAGCTACGCACTTGACCCGCAGTTCAAAGGCGACCGCGTCGGCGCCTTCATCTACGCCATCGGCAGCATGATCGTCACCGCCCACGGCGGGCGTACCGAGTTCTACATGACCGATACCATCGACCCGCTGTTCGTCAACAACGCTGCGCGCAATATCGAAAAAGCCACCTGGATGCTCAGCCAGCGCCAGGATGCCAACGGCGTACTGCTGCTGTTTTCCAACGAAATTTCCGAGCAGGGCAGCAACCTGAGTTTTGCCGTGGAGTTCGGCAAGATCGTCGCCCGCCTGGACCTGCTGGCGCAGATGCTCGACGAGCGCTACCGGCGCATCGGGCTCAACTATGCGCAGAGCCTGTTGCTGATGAACTTCCTGCCGGTGCAGTGAACGGGCCGCACGCGCGTCCCGTCACCGCACCGTGCATTCAGCCCTTGGCGGCCATCGCCGTGACTTCCACGCGCATGCCTGGGAAGGCCAGCGCGGCAACGCCCACTGCCGCGCGCACCGGCCAGGGCTTGCTGAAGAAGCGCTGGTAAACCTCGTTGAACACGGCGCGGTCGGCCATATCGGTCAGGTAGATGGTCAGGTGCAGCACGCGGCCCATGGAGCTGCCGGCGCGCTCCAGCGCATCTTTGAGTGCCTGCAGGGTGGCTTCGCACTGGGTGGTGATATCGCCCAGCTCCAGTTCACCATCGGCCCGGATCGGGATTTGCGTGGTGACCAGCACGCCGTTGTATTCAGCGACGTCCGAAGAGATGGAGCCGGCGTCAGAGTCTGGGGTGAAGATGATATCTGCGTTTGCCATGGGTGCTTCGCCTTGCAACGGAGGGAAAGCGGCCAAGCCTACTCCAGACGTTGCCCCAATTGCATCTTCACGCGCCCGCTCGGTCGTGCGGATTTGAAAAGGGCCGCGGCGACGGGCAAAATCGCGCCCCCAACCGGGCGCAAGCGCCGGGCTCGCTGTAGAACGAGGCAACCGTTGAACCAGAACACATTGTCCATGCGCCTTGAACGGGTCGCAGCGCACATCCCGGCCGGCGCACGGCTGGCTGACATCGGCTCGGACCACGGCTACTTGCCGGTGGCGCTGCTGCTGCGCGGGGCGATTGCGTCGGCGCTGGCCGGCGAGGTGGCCCTGACCCCGTACCATGCGGCCATGCGCAGCGTGCGCGACAACGGCCTTGAGCAACAGGCCACGGTGCGCTTGGCCAACGGGCTGGCGGCCATCGAACCGGGTGACGACATTACGGTTGTGAGCCTGTGCGGCATGGGCGGTGAGACCATTCGCGACATCCTCGACGCCGGCAAGGCGTACCTCAGCGGCCACGAGCGCCTGGTGCTGCAGCCCAATGGCGGCGAGCAACCGCTGCGTCAGTGGCTGATGGACAACGGCTACGGCATCGTCTGCGAAGAAGTGCTGCGGGAAAACCGCTTCGACTACGAAATCATCGTCGCCGAACCAGGCCAGGCGGCCGTCTACAGCCCGGAGCAGCTGTATTTCGGCCCCTGCCTGCTCGCGGCCCGTAGCCCGGCGTTTCTGTTCAAGTGGCAGCGCATGCTGCGCCAGAAGCAACAGACCCTGGCCAACTTTGGCCGTGCCCGCGAGGCGGTGGCGCAAGAGAAGATCGAAGATTTCCAGCGCCAGATCGAGTGGATCAGCGCGGTGCTTGCCTGACTCACTCCTTGGCGTTTCACAATAAAGGGGCAGGGCCGTGCTAGATTCTTGCCTTTGACGCAGGAGTGAGACCCCGCCCATGGACATGCTGCACGCAATGCGCACCTTCGCCCGCGTAGTGGAATGCGGCAGTTTTGCCGCTGCCGCCAATGCCCTGGACATCTCGGCGGCGCAGGTGTCGCGCATCGTCGCAGAGCTGGAAAACCAGTTGCAGACCCGTCTGCTGCATCGCACCACTAGGCGCTTGCGCATGAGCGAGGCGGGCGAGCGTTTTCTGGAGCGTTCGCGGCAGATCCTGTTGCTGACCAACGAAGCCATGGACGAAGCTCGCGGCGCGCACCTCACGCCCCGAGGCCGCCTGCGTGTGCACTGCACCCACGGCCTGGGCCTGTTGATGATGCCGCTGGTGGCGCGCTACAACGCTGCGTGCCCTGAAGTGGTCATGGAACTGACGCTGTCACAGCGCAACCCCGACCCGCTTGCCGAAGGCCACGATGTAGTGATCGCCATCGGCCAGGGCCTGCCAGACTCGCAACTGATCGCCATCCCGCTGGGCGGGATCCACAGCATCCTGTGTGCCTCGCCCGATTACCTGGCCCGCAAAGGTGTGCCGCAGTGCCCGCAAGACCTGCGCCAGCATGTCTGCCTGCGCACTGTCGACCCCTTGTTCGAAGAGGACTGGTCGTTTGGCCAGGCACCGGAAAACTGCGTGATCGAGCCGCAGGATACGTTCTTGACCAACGTCGCCGACGCCATGGTCAGGGCCACTGAGCTGGGGATGGGGGTTGGCCTGCTGCCTTATTATTCGGCAAGCCAGGCGCTGGAGGACGGGCGCTTGTGCCGGCTGTTGGCACCGCACCGGCTGCGCCAGCGCGAAATCTACGCGATCTACCCCTCGCGGCATTATCTGGATGCCAAGGTGCGCACCTGGATCGACTTCCTCAAAGAGCAATTGCCGCTGGTGTTTGCCGCGCACATGCAGGTTGTCGAGCAGCCCCAGTACTGGCGCTGAGTGACCGCCGGGCATATCGATCAAACTTTGCCGGCCTGCGCGTGTTCTCTTCAGGACACCCTAAGGAGAAACTGTCATGCCGCAAGCCCCGAACGACAAGCACGACAAAGGCCCGCACTCTTCAGAGCATGCAACGCAGCCGGAAAACCCGGGCTTCGACCCCGATTCCCCTGACCTTGATGACCCGCAGGTCGACCCGCAAGGGCCAGCCAAGCCGCCGCGGGACGTTGAAAAGCAACAGTAAAGGCCAATCGCTGTGTTGGGGCCCATCGCAGGCTGGCGCCAGCTCCCACGAGATCAAAAGCCCGCGGTCCCTGTGGGAGCGGGCTTGCTCGGCATGCCGAACCACCGCGATGGGCCGCAACGCGGCCCTGATAGCTCAACCGATGGGTCTTACGCCTCAGCTCTTTTCGCCGCTTCCACGCCCGCCGACGACAGCTTGATCGGGTAGCTCACGCTTAGCTCGTGACTGTCATCGACACTCACGCTGCCGTCATGGATAAGGCCCTGCTCCTGCAGGGTCTTGAGCATGCCGGCAACCGCCCGCTCACCGCGATAGTTGTCGAGGATTTCCTTGCCCAGGCCCTGTGGGTGGGCGTGCAGCAGGCGGGTCAGTAGCTCGTTTTGCAGATCGGTATTGCTCATCGGTGCACCTCTTTTACTTGCTGTGGGTGGCCTGGAGTTTCTTGGCCTCTTGCAGATGGTGCTCAAGGGCTGGGAGCTTTTCCTTGGCGAAGGCCTTCAGTTCGGCCTTGTCGGAGGACTCAGCCTCACGTTTGAACAGTTCGATGGTTTTTTCGTGGGCATCGACCTGATTGTTGGCGTAGGCGCGGTCGAACGACTCCTCGCGCATGTCCAGGATCATCTTGCGCGCCTTGTCGGTCAGGCTGGCTTCATCTGGCACGTCGATATTCAGGCGCTTGGCCAGTGCCATCAGCTCCTGATTCACCTTGGTATGGTCGTTGACCATTTGCTCGGCGAATTTGCGCACCTCGGCATTCTGGCTTTTTTCCAGTGCCAACTTGCCCGTGACCACTTCGGCGATACCGCCTTCGGCTGCGCTGTCGACAAAATCGTCGGAGGCCGCGAACGCGGCCGGCACAGCGCCGATGGACATGGCAATGGCCAGGGACAGTGATTTGAAGGTCATGGCGAACTCCTTAACGGGTGGCGCGACGTCAGTGTCGCGTACGGTTGAGCCTCGCCCCTGGCCAAAGGTTTGATTTGATTGCAACGGCGGCGCCGTATGGCAACCCGGTTGAACAACGCCTGGCGTCCAGGCTCAGATGCCTTACACCGACAGCCCTTGGAGAAACGCCATGAGCATCGAGCGCAGCATCCCGGAACTTGCAGCCTGGTACGCCCAGTACGACGACGAAAGCTACCGCCGCGAAGCCCCCGACGCTTACCACCATGAGCTTGTGCGCACGGCCGAAGCGCTGCGCGACGATGGCGCTATCGAGTGGGACGATTGGCTGGCGCTGAAGGCCTTGGCCGACGACGCGCATGTGCTCGCCTTGCAGGCGGCAGTGCGGGCGCGCGTCGATGATCCCGATGCGTGAGCATTTGGACGTTGTGGCGCCGCACCCTTGGCTCTACAATCCGCGCGCCGGCGCCCCGGGCCCTGCGCAACTACGTGCTGGACTATCGTCATGGGCGGCAAACACTCGATGACAAGGGATTTCAATGTGTGCAGCCCGCAAACAGACTGACGACAGTCTATTGGCGCCGACCAGCGAACAACGCGCTGTAGCGCTGTTTCGCCTGGTGCTGGGGTTTATGGCTGCGGTGATGATCGCCTTTGTGCTGATCGAGGGTTGGCGCGTCTGGCGCGACTATCGCCAGGCATTCCTGACTGCCGAAAATGCCGTGACCAACCTGGCCCGGGCCACCGCCCAGCACGCTGAAGATGCTATCCGGCAGGTCGATGCAATGACCGCGGCCTTGGCCGAACGCCTAGAGGGCGATGGTTTCGACCATATCGACAAGGCACGCTTGCACGCGCTGCTCAAGCAGCAGGCGCGCATCATGCCGCAGTTGCACGGCCTGTTCGTGTACGCCCCGGACGGCAGTTGGATCGTCACCGACCAGGACGCGGTGCCGCCGGATGCCAACAACGCCGACCGCGACTACTTCATCTATCACCGCACCCATACTGGCCGCCAGGTTCTGATCAGCTCGGTGGTGCGCAGCCGCTCCACCGGCGACCTGATCATCCCCATTTCACGCCGTCTGGAATACCCCGATGGCCGCTTTGCCGGTGTGCTGCTGGGTACCATCAAGGTCGACTGGTTCGTGCGCTATTACGGCGACTTCAAGATCGACGAGCGTGGCGCCCTGGTGCTGGCCAAGCGCGACGGGACCATCCTGGTGCGCAGGCCCTCGGTTGAACGGGTGATCGGCAACAGCCTGGCCGACAGCGAAATCTTCCGCAAATACCTGCCGTTCGCCAGCGAAGGCGTGGCGCAGGCGGTGGCGGTCGTTGACGGCACCCCGCGGCTGTATGGCTACCGTGCGCTGTCGAGCTACCCGCTGGTGGTAGAGGCGGGGCTGTCGCGCGAGTCGATCATCGCCCCATGGCGGCACGACATGATCCGTTCGCTGGTGGTGTTGCTGCTGTTGCTGGTGGGCCTTGCCGCGTTCGGTTGGGTGGTACTGCGCCAACTGCGCGAACGTATCGCCATCGAGCGCGCCCTGCATCAGGCGCACCAGACGCTCAAGGCCCTGGCGCTGACGGACAGCCTGACCGGTCTTGGCAACCGCCGCCGCCTGGATGGGGTGTTGGAGGCTGAGATCGGTCGCGCCCGGCGCCAAGGCTACCCGCTGGCGCTGGTGATGCTCGACCTCGACTACTTCAAGGCCTACAACGACCGCTATGGCCACTTGGTCGGTGACCAGTGCCTGCGGCGTTTCGCCGAGGTACTCAAGCAAGTGCTCAAGCGCCCCGGTGACCTGGCCGTACGGTATGGCGGCGAGGAGTTCACGGTATTGCTGCCGGACACCGACGCCCAAGGCGCCAGCCAGCTGGTGCAGGAGATTCTGCAACTGCTGCGCCGCCAGGCCATCGAGCATGGCGGCAGCCCGCTTGGGCATGTGACGGTCAGCGCAGGCCTTGCGATGGGGGCGCCGACGCTTGAGACGGTATCCCCAGAAAACCTCATGGCAGCTGCGGACGCCGCGCTTTATCAAGCCAAGCGCCAGGGGCGCGACCGCTACTGCCTGGCCGGCGCCGTGGACGCCGGTGCTGGGCAGGGGCAGTTGAACCCGACCGCCTAGTCGGCCGTCATTGGCTCAGCCAGCAACTGCCAGCGCACCGCACTCACGCCTTTTTCAAGGCTGACCCGGCTTACCAGCCGCTCCAGCGAGGTGTGCGCTTGTGCTGTGCCGAGCAGCTCGGCGCGCACTTCCAAGCGCGCCGCGTCGTCCAGGTCTTCGCTGTGCAGCGATTGCAGGCGCAGGCAGGGGTCGCTCAGGCTATGCAGCATCAGGCTACGCACCTGGATCTCGTCCTCGGCGCGGCAGACGATACGCACGCCAAAGCGTTGCTCGACTTCACTTGCCGGCAGTACCTCCTGACGGTCCAAACGCTGGGCGATGTCGCGCAGTAGAATGTTGGCGCACAGCACCACCAGGCTGCCGATAGCGGCCTCCAGCAACAGGCCCAGGCTGCACAGCACGCCAACTGCGGCGGTGCACCACAGCGTTGCAGCGGTGTTCAGGCCGCGCACATTGAAGCCATCACGCATGATCACGCCACCGCCCAGAAAGCCGATGCCGGACACCACGTAGGCAGCCACCCGCGAGGCATCGGCGGGCAGCATGCCCGGCACTGCCTGGGTCATCAGTACGAAAAGGCAGGCGCCGGTGCTGACCAGGGCATTGGTGCGCAGGCCGGTCATGCGCTGGCGCAGTTGACGTTCTGCGCCGATCAGCGCGCCGAGTACCAGAGCCACGCTTACGCGCAGCAGAAAAATTTTCCAATCCATCGCAAACCTCGTTGCACGGGCCTGTGCCCGTTCAAGCGTCGCCAGCGGGCGGCGCAAAAGCAAAAACGGTGAATGCGCAGGGCCACATGCCATACGCCAAGGGCGTAAAGGCTGGGAAGAGAAGAGGAGGGGTCAGCCGTGTGAGGCTGAAAAACCACCGTCTACCATAAGGCGGCCAGACAGTGGCAGGGACGCTGCCGGACTAGCTCGCCGTGTGGGCCTGTCGCAATCGACTGGGGCTACTGTCCAATGCAGGGTTCTCCGTAGGGGGCAAGAGTGCGACGCGGACGTTACGCCGCAGCCTCGCCGGGGTCAAGGGCAGGATCATGACAATTGCGTCATGGCGAACTTTCCTGCAACAAACCCGGCAATGTTAACCTTAGTGCCCGTTATCGCCTTTGCCGGACCGTCCCATGTTGCTCAATCTCGCCGTGCTTTTTGGCACACTGGTGGCCATGGAGGGCGTCGGTACGCTGGCCCACAAGTACGTCATGCACGGCTGGGGCTGGTGGCTGCATCGCTCGCACCATGAACCCCACCTTGGGGTGCTGGAAACCAACGATATCTACCTGGCGGCGCTGGCCGTGATTGCCGCTGCACTGGTGGCGCTCGGCAAGGCCGGGCACGCGCCATTGCAGTGGGTGGGCGGCGGGGTGGCGGCCTATGGTGTGGCCTATGTGCTGGCGCATGACGGGCTGTTCCACCGCCACTGGCCGCGCGCGCCCAAGCCGGTCAACCGTTACCTCAAGCGCTTGTATCGCGCGCACCGGCTGCACCATGCGGTCAAGGGGCGGCAGGGCGGTGTGTCGTTCGGCTTTTTTTACGCCCCGCCCGTGCCGGTGCTCAAGCGGCAGTTGAGGCAACTTCGGACGCCCGCCCACGGCTCACCCACCAGCCAAACCCCGCAGCCGTGAAGAACATGATCAGGCTGTAGATCGCGGCGGGCACCGCCATGGTGGCGTTATTGAGCAAGCTTGGGCTCAGTGCCAGGGCAATCGCCAGCGTGCCATTGTGGATGCCGATTTCCATGCCAATGGCAATTGCCTGACGCTTGGGGATGCTCAGCAGGCGCGGTACCCAATAGCCCACCGCCAGGCTCAACAGGTTGAACAGCAGCGCCGCGCCGCCGACGATGGGCGCGTACTCGACCACGGTTTGCCAGTCCTTGGCCAGTGCCAGGACGATGGTGAAGGCCAGGAACAACGCTGCTACCAGCTTCATTGGTTTTTCCATGCGCGCCGCAAAGCCTGCGGCAAAATGGCGGATCAGCATGCCCAGTGCCACCGGCAGCAGCACGATGGCGAACACTTGCATGACCTTGGCAAACTGCAGCGGGATGGCCTGGTCAGAGGCCATGAACCACATCAACGACAGGTTCACCAGCAACGGCATGGTCAGAATGGCGATCAGCGAGTTGACCGCCGTGAGTGTGATGTTCAGCGCCACGTCGCCGTGGGCCAGGTGGCTGAACAGGTTGGCCGTGGTGCCGCCGGGGGAGGCTGCGAGCAGCATCAGGCCGACGGCAAGCGCCGACTCCAGGCCGAAGCCGTTGGCGATCATGAAACACACCAGCGGCAGCAGCAGGATCTGGCAAGCAAGGCCGATCACCACGGGTTTGGGGTATTTCACCACCCGCGCGAAATCCGCCAGGGTCAGCGACAGGCCGAGGCCCAGCATGATGATGCCCAGGGCAAGCGGCAAAATGGCGGTGAGCAACGGGGATGCGGTCATGGAGGCGCTCTCGACGAAGGATCTTGCGCAGTCTAGGTGGCGTGGAATCGATAGCTAATCGCAATAAGCCATACTTGGTAACTGTTTGTTACGGCAAGCGTGATGGGCAGCGGCCACGCGCCGCGTTGCGGTGCAGCGTCTGGCGCAGTAGCATTCGCGCTTTTGCCGAAGGATTAGCCCACCATGCCGTTCCAGCAAGGCCTGCTCGCCACCCCGGTGCCGACCCACGCGCGTCACCTGTTCTTTGCCCTCGACGTGGTCGAGGCCTTGCCCGGCGTACTCGACCCGTTGCTTGCCGAGGTTGACGGGCGCAGCCTGCTGCTGGCCATCGGCGCGCCGTTGGCCAAAGCCCTGGGCCGTGAAGTGCCGGGCCTGCGCAGCTTCCCGCAGCTTGAGGCAGTGGTGGAAAACCCGGCTACCCAGCACGCCTTGTGGCTGTGGTTGCGGGGCGAGGAGCGTGGCGAGCTGTTCTTGCGTGCTCAGGCGCTGCAGCAACGGCTGGCCCCTGCGTTGCGGCTGGTGGACAGCGTTGACGGTTTTCTGCACGACGGCGGGCGCGACCTGACCGGCTATGAAGACGGCACCGAAAACCCCGCCGATGATGATGCGGTGCAGGCTGCTATCGTGCCGGGCGAGGTTGCCGGGCTGTCTGGCTCAAGCTTTGCTGCCTTCCAGCTGTGGAAGCACGACCTGAACTACTTCAAGTCTTTGCCGCAGGCTGAGCAGGACGACATCATTGGCCGTCGGCTGAGCGACAACGAAGAGCTGGAGGATGCGCCGGAGTCTGCCCACGTCAAACGTACCGCCCAGGAGAGCTATGACCCTGAGGCGTTCATGGTGCGGCGTTCGGTGTCCTGGACTGATGAGCGTGGCGCGGGCCTGGCATTTGTTGCCTTGGGCTTTTCGCTTGAGGCGTTTGAGGTTCAACTGCGGCGCATGAGCGGCCTGGAAGATGGGGTGGTCGATGCCTTGTACCGCTTCAGCCGGCCGCTTAGCGGGGGGTATTACTGGTTCCCGCCGATGGGCGAGGGTGGGGCTGATTTGCGCTTGTTGCTTGGCGACTGCTGACAATTACGGGTTTTTAGCAGTGGTCAAATGCGTGCGACTCGGCTGTGTTGTTGCGCAGGGCGCGCGCTTTTTGTGGGAGCGGGCTAGCCCCGCGATGCGGACTAAACCGGCATAAGCTGTCATTGGCCCCCAGGGCATGGTAGAAATCGGCACTATCATTCAAAAGTTGAATAACCCGATGTCCATCAGCTTGAAATCGAATAGAGCCTTGTTCGACCTCGACCTGCTGCGTGCCATCGTGGTGGTTGCCGATTGCGGTAGCTTCACCACGGCGGCGGCGCGGCTGCATTCTACGCAGTCGACCATCAGCCAGAAGGTGCGCCGCCTCGAAGACATGGTCGGCCACCGCCTGCTGGTTCGCGGCAACCGCGATGTGCTGGCCACCGATGCCGGGCAAACCTTGCTGGGCTATGCGCGGCACATGTTGGCCCTGAACGACCAGATGCTCGAAGCGCTGGCGGGGGCGATGGTGGGTGTCACCGTGCGCCTGGGTGTGCCGGAAGACTTTGTCGGCGGGCGGACCACCAATGCGTTGTCGGCGTTCAGCCGCCAGTACCCGCAGGTCAAGCTGGAGGTTACCAGCGGCCTGTGCCGCGATCTCAGCCAGGCTTACGACAACGGCGAGCTCGACCTGGTGCTGCTCAAGCAGCGGCGCAACAGCCGCGAAGGCGTCGCCTGCTGGCCGGAGCGGTTGCAGTGGATCGACAGTGCGCGCCTGCCAGCCTTCGAGCTGGACCCGGTGCCGCTGGTGACCTTTCCGCCCCGTGGGCTGTACCGCGATGACATGATCAGCGCCATCGAAGGCATGGGCCGGCGCTGGCGCATCAGCTTCACCAGTTCTAGCCTGAGTGGCATCCAGGCGGCCGTGGCTGACGGAATGGGCATCAGCCTGCTGCCGCCGCGTGCGGCGACGGCGGAGCACCGGGTATTGGGTGTGGGCCAAGGGCTACCGGAGGTGGACAGCTATGAGATTGTCATCGTCTGCCGGCCGACTGCCGACCTGATGGTCAAGGCGCTGGCTGAGGTGCTGACCGAGTTGCTGGCTGAGCAGGTGATTTGAACGATTGGTTCTGTGGGCTTGTGGGAAACTCCAGGGTTTTGTACAACCCTGGCCTGGCCTCATCGCAGGCTGTCGCCAGCTCCCACAAAGATTGCGCACAGCCACAATATCGAGGCCTCCCCGGATCCCTGTGGGAGCTGGCGACAGCCTGCGATGAGGCCGGAGCATGCGTGCACAGAAGTGTGCGGCCCCGGAATTCGGCGCTGGCTACCGGCCCGGGTTTTCCATGCGGCCAATGTAGGTCAGTTGATTATCGAAAAAACGCGCGCCCGCCCGCGGGTTCTGCGCGCCGCTGGCCAGTTTGTCGTCACTGTCCAGCAGCACGATCACATCGGGCCTGTCGCCCAGCAGGGTATCGAGGTCTTCATAGAAGGTCACTTCGGCGAAGTTCTGGCTCAGTGAGTCAGCCAGCCAGGCATAGGCCTGATTGCCACCCAGGGTGGCCACCGGCGTCGCCTGGCCATTGGCCGCAGCGCGGCGGTCGTGGCGATGTTGCAGGTAGTCCATGGTCGATGCGCTGTCGCGGCCCAGCAGTACCGCCACGTGCTGGCCATGGCTCAGGGTGACGCTGGAGAGGGCGGTGGCCGAATAGAAGTGGCCTAGTGGCTGGCTGCCAGGTTGGCTGGCGCAGCCGGTGAGGGTGGCGAGCAGGGCCAGCAGGGCGGCGAACATGCCGGTTTTCATGGGAAGTGCCTCGTCGAAGATCCAATGGCGCCATTCTGGCCAAGCCGTTACGGCGAGGGAACTCGATGGCAGGCATGGTAGCTATCGACGGGGTTGATGGTTCAATGGGTGCTCATGAACTGCAAAATACGCTCGCGCAGCCAGCGTTCGGCAGGGTCGTTGTCATGGGCGCTGCTCCAAGCCATCGACAGCTCAGCTTCGCTGATTTCGAACGGCGCAGGGTCTGCGCGCAAGCTGCCGTCATCGGCCAGTGCGCAGGCGGCGTAGTCGGGCACGGTGGCAATCATCTCGGTATTACGCAGCAGCGCCCGCAGGCTGCCGAACTGCGGCACCGCCAGCACCACCTTGCGGCAGCGCCCGATGCGTGCAAGGTCCAGGTCGATGTTGCCGCTCATATCGCCTGAGAACGACACCATGACGTGCGGGCGGCTGCAGTATTCATCCAGCGTCAAGGGCCCCGGCCGATCATCGGCGCGCAGCACGCGCACGCCGATATCGCGCAGCTTGCGGCGCTTGGCATTGGCCGGCAGGTCGGTGGTGTAGCTCACCCCCACCGAAATTTCACCCGATGCCAACAGTGCCGGCATCAGCAGAAAGTTTGCCCGGCGCACCACCACGCTGATCTGCGGGGCTTCGTTGCGCAGCGCTTCAAGCAATGGCGGGAACAGGCCGAACTCGGCGTCGTCCGACAGCCCCAGGCGGAACACGTTGCAACTGCTTGCCGGCTCGAAGGTCTTGGCACGGCTGATGGCCGCCGAGATGACATCCATGGCTGGCCCCAGCTCGTGGAAGATCTGCATTGCCCGGGGCGTAGGCTCCATGGCCCGGCCATTGCGGATAAGCAACGGGTCGTCGAACAGGTCGCGCAGGCGGGCGAGGGCGGCACTGACCGTGGGCTGGGTGATGAACAGTTTTTCGCCAACGCGGGTCAGGTTGCGTTCGATCATCAACGCCTCGAACACTACCAGCAGGTTCATGTCGACGCGGCGCAGGTCGTTGCGGTTCATGCACGGGGGCCTTGCAGCAGGAAGGGGGCAGCAGATTCAAGCACAGATCATGGCGTCTGGCTTGTACCGATGTGCGCAGGCTATTGGCGCTCAATAGCGGCTCTATTAGACCTCTGCGCAAGGTCGGCTAGTCTTCTGCGTGGCAGCTTCGGATGCCCGCCGCGTTAGGCCCCTGAGCACCCTGGTGCAAGACGCAGGCCCCGCCGCCCTGACACCTTGGCAACCCGGATGTCGGCACAGACCGACGACACCTGATGAGCAGACCCGACCCAAAGGTAGAAACAGATGTCGAACGAATCGAAATGCCCGTTCCATCACACTGCCGGCAGCGGCACCAGCAACCGTGACTGGTGGCCCGACCAGCTCAATCTGAGAATCCTCCACCAGCACTCTGCAAAGGCCAGCCCAGACCCGGACTTCGACTACGCCAAGGCATTCAAGAGCCTCGATTTCCAAGCCTTGAAGCAAGACCTGACGGCGCTGATGACCGACTCCCAGGACTGGTGGCCGGCCGATTTCGGCCACTATGGCCCGCTGTTCGTGCGCATGGCTTGGCACAGTGCAGGCACCTATCGCATTGGCGATGGCCGTGGCGGCGCAGGCTCCGGTCAGCAACGCTTTGCACCGCTCAACAGCTGGCCGGATAACGTCAGCCTGGACAAGGCCCGGCGCCTTTTGTGGCCAATCAAGCAAAAATACGGCAACAAGATTTCCTGGGCCGACCTGATCGTGCTCACCGGCAACGTCGCGCTGGAATCCATGGGCTTCAAGACCTTCGGTTTCTCTGGCGGGCGGGCTGATGTGTGGGAGCCGGATGAAGACGTGTACTGGGGTTCGGAGAAGGTCTGGCTGGGTGGCGATACCCGCTACGGCAAGGCGCAGGCGCCGGGCCAGGGCGACCTGGTAGCCGAACCCGCCAAGCATGGCGAGGAGCAGAGCCGCACCTTGGCCGGGGAGCGTAACCTTGAGAACCCGCTGGCGGCCGTGCAGATGGGGCTGATCTACGTAAACCCCGAAGGCCCGGAAGGCAACCCTGACCCGGCGGCATCCGCCAAGGATATCCGCGAAACCTTCGGCCGCATGGCCATGAACGATGAAGAAACCGTGGCACTGATCGCCGGTGGCCATGCCTTCGGCAAGACCCACGGCGCAGGCCCTGCCGAAAATGTCGGCGCCGAGCCAGAAGCTGCCGGGCTGGAAATGCAGGGCCTTGGCTGGAGCAACAAGTTTGGTTCTGGCAAGGGCGGCGACACCATTACCAGCGGCCTGGAAGTGACCTGGACCTCGACGCCGACGCGCTGGAGCAATGAGTACCTCGAGAACCTCTTCAACTTTGACTGGGAACTGACCAAAAGCCCCGCCGGGGCACACCAGTGGCGGCCCAAGGACGGCAAAGGCGCCGGCAGCGTGCCAGACGCCCATGACCCCACCAAGCGTCACGCCCCGTCGATGCTGACCTCGGACCTGGCACTGCGCTTCGACCCGGTCTACGAGCCCATCGCCCGGCGCTTCAAGGAAAACCCCGAGCAATTGGCCGACGCTTTCGCCCGTGCCTGGTACAAGCTGATCCATCGCGACATGGGCCCATTGGCACGTTACCTGGGCCCGGAAATGCCCCAAGAGGAGCTGCTGTGGCAAGACCCGCTGCCCAAGGCCGATGGCCCAGTGCTGGGTGAGGCCGACATCGCCGCGCTCAAATCCAAGGTGCTGGCTTCGGGCCTGAGCGTTGGCGAACTGGTCTCGGCTGCCTGGGCGGCTGCGTCGACCTTCCGTGGCTCGGACAAACGCGGCGGCGCCAACGGCGCGCGCATCCGCTTGGCGCCTCAGAAGGATTGGGCCGCGAATCAGGGGGTGGACAAGGTGTTGAAAGTGCTGGAGCAGATCCAGGACGGCTTCAAGGCCGGCGGCCAGCATATTTCCCTGGCCGACCTGATCGTCCTGGCCGGCACTGCCGCCGTGGAAAAAGCGGCCGCAGACGGCGGCCATTCAGTCAAGGTGGCATTCCGTCCAGGCCGGGTAGATGCCTCCCAAGAACAGACCGATGTCGAGTCGTTCGCCGTGCTCGAACCGTTGGCCGATGGCTTTCGCAACTTCAGCAAGGCGCGCTACAGCGTCAAGGCTGAGAAACTGCTGCTGGACAAGGCCCAGTTGCTGACGCTCACGGCTCCGGAGCTGACCGTGCTGATAGGTGGCCTGCGCGTGCTTGGCGCCAACCACGGCGGCAGCACTCAGGGCGTTTTCACTGAGCGGCCCGGCGTACTGACCAACGACTTCTTCCGCAACCTGCTGGATATGCGCATCGAATGGAAGCCGACCTCGGCCGACAACGAAGCCTTCGAAGGCCGTGACCGCGCCACCGGCCAGCCGCAGTGGAGTGCCAGCCGGGTAGACCTGGTAATGGGCTCGCACGCGCAGTTGCGTGCACTGAGCGAGGTCTATGGCAGCAGTGACGCGGGCGAGAAGTTCGTACGGGACTTTGCCAGGGCGTGGACAAAAGTCATGGAGTTGGACCGGTTCGATCTGGACCAACACCGCGACCCATCCGCAGCGCGCTAGATAAACCCCAAGCGACGCTGCCCAGTGTAGGAGCGGCCCATCGCTGCACAAGGCCGCTCTCATAGAACAAACGCTAACTAACTGATTTTATTAGAAACGTGGGAGCGGGCTTGCCCCGCGATGGATGGCACCGGCTACGCCGGTATCGCGGGGCAAGCCCGCTCCCACGCTGCCCAGTTCTCTGCGCGACAGCGCAGCCCGAAGGGCTGGGCGATCTCCCACAATGATGTCCATCACCAGCCAGTGCGGTGCCCCCTTGAATCGTGCTCAAGGCGTTGTGCTAGGCTGCTGCAAACGCAGCCGAAGGAAACGCTACCTATGGAACAGGTCACCAACGAGTTTATGCAGGCCGCTATCGATGAAGCCCAGAAAGGGCTTGCCGAGGGCGGTATTCCGATCGGCTCTGTGCTGGTACACGACGGCAGGATTCTCGGGCGTGGCCACAACCGCCGCGTGCAACAAGGCAGCGCCATTCTGCATGGCGAGATGGACGCCCTGGAAAACGCAGGCCGCCAGCCCGCAAGCGTTTACCGCGAGGCCACCCTCTACACCACTCTGTCGCCCTGTGCCATGTGCAGCGGTGCGATTCTGCAGTACGGCATCAAGCATGTGGTAATCGGCGAGAACGTGACCTTCATGGGCGAAGAGAAGCTGCTGAAAAGCCGCGACGTAAGGCTTGAGGTGCTGCACAACGAAACCTGCCAGAACATGATGCGCCGGTTTATCGCAGAGCAACCAAAGCTCTGGAATGAAGACATTGGCTGCTGATGACCTGGCGATGGAAAACAACATTCAAGTCATCCATCTGGCGCCGCTGCCTGCCGCCAACGAGTCGATTGCCGGCACCGACTGGAGCCGCACGCCGCTAGGCCCGCTGGCCAAGTGGCCGGCAACGCTGCGCATTGCCGTCGACATGCTGCACTTGTCGCCATTCCCCTGTGCACTGGTGTGGGGCTCGGACCTGAGTGTCATCCATAACGATGCCTATCCAATCCAGGCACGCCAAGGCTGCGCCTTTCATGGGCTGTGGGGCAACGCCTGGGCGGTGATGGGCGCTGCGGTGTTCCAGGCGCTGGAGGGGCAGGGCAGTATCACCGAAGTGTTGCTGCCTATAGACCAGCAGCAAACCCGCTTCACCTGCTGTTATTCGCCGATTCGCGACGAGCAAGGCGCGGTGGCGGGCTTTGTTCATACCTTGATTGCTGCTTCAGCCAGCGCGGAGGCTGCCAGCGAATGGCGTGAGCGGGCGCTGTCGTTCGAGGCGCAGTTGGTCAGCTACCTGGCTGACAGCCAGCATACCTGGCAGCTATCGCCCGATGTCATGCTGATGCTCGATGACAACCAGCAGGTGCGCATGGCCAACCCGGCATGGCAGCGGTTGCTAGGCTGGACCGCGCAAAGCCAGCCGGCAACCCCCCTTTCCGAGCTGGTGCACCCTGCCGAGCGGACCGGCTGCATATTGGCCCTTACGGCGCTGTACAAGGGTGGTGCGGCTTCGACCTTCGAGGCGCGCATGCGCCATGCCGAGGGCCACTACTGCTGGTTCAGCTGGACCACGCTGGCGGGGCAAACCATGCCGATGCTGGTCGGGCGCGATATTACCGAAACGCGCAAGTCCATACAGCGCCTGGCCGAGGCGGCGGTGCGCGACAGCCAGCGCATGGAGTCGGTGGCCAAGGTTGCGGGCAGTTACGGCCATCAGATGAACAACGTCCTCAGCGGCGTCAGCAGCAGCCTTGAGTGGCTCGAGCGGCGGCTGTTGCAGGGCCGCACCGAGCGCCTGGAAGACTATGTGAAGATGGCCCGCGACTGCGCCGAGCGCGCCATCGGGCTGACCCACAACCTGCTGGCGTTCGCCCGCAGCCAGCCGCTGTCGCCTAGCCCGTTGGATGTCAGCCGGCTGATGCGTGAGGCCGAACCGATGCTGCGCCAGGCACTGAGTGGGGACATTCACCTGGAGTGGCAGCTCGACAGCGCGCCGTGGCCGGTTCAGCTCGACCCGGACCAGTTGCGCAATGCACTGATGCACCTTTGCGCCAACGCAAGCGAGGCGTGCCTGGGGCGCGGCAAGGTGCAGATCCGCAGCTACAACGAACGCCTTAGCTACACCGCCGGGCAGCCTTCAGGCTTGCCAGCAGGGGATTATGTGGTCATTCAGGTCGAGGACGACGGGCACGGTATGTCCGGCGAGACCTCTGCCCACGCCTTCGAGCCGTTCTTCACCACCAAGGAAATGGGGCACGGCGTAGGGCTGGGCTTGGCCATGGTGCATGGTTTCGTACACCAGTCCGGCGGCCAGGTGTGGCTGGAGTCGAAGCTCGGCCACGGTACGCGGGTGGTGATGATGTTCCCCAGGTACCAAGGCAGCCTGCCGGTGCAGCCGGAGCTTCAGCCCAAGCCCATGCAGGCCCATGGCGAGCGCTTGTTGCTGATCGATGACGAGGTCAACCTGCGCGGCCTGATGAAAGAGGCGTTGGTCGACCGTGGCTACGAGGTGAGTGATGCCCCTGACGCCAATACGGCGTTGGGCGCTTATCGCAGTGCCGGCCCCTTCGAGCTGGTGATCACCGATATCGGCTTGCCGGGTGGCTTCAATGGCCGCCAGGTGGCCAGGGCGCTGCGCATGCTGGACCCTGGGCAGAAAATTCTGTTTATCACCGGCTACACCGAAGAGCCGGTCGAGCAACACGTACTCGACCAGCCCGGCACTGCCTTGCTGTACAAACCTTTCAGCCTGGACACGCTCTGCCGCCAGGTGCAGCACATGCTGCACGAGTGAGCCACGCCTGGCTTACAGCCCTTGTTGCAGCGCCGGGTCGTCAGGGTTTTGCTGCTCAAGTTCGGCCAGCAACACCTGCACATTTTGCAACTGGCCGGTTTCTTTCCAGTACTGGATCAGCAGCACCCGTGCGCGGCGATTGGCTGGTTGGTGGTTGAGCAGCGTCTCCAACTGCTGCTGCGCGGCCTGCACCTGGTCGAGCTGGTGCAGGGTTACCGCCAGTGTGTAACGGTAGTCGCTGTTGTCCGGCTCAAGCTCCACGGCGCGGGACAGCGCCAGCAGTGCGTACTCTTGCTGCTGGTGGCGGGTCAGCCACAAACCCAGCTGGTATTGCAGAAATGCCGAGTCTGGGCGTATGGCCAGCGCTTTGGCCAGCACCTGGCGTGAAGCATCCTGCTGGCCCTGCTGCTCCAGCAGGTGAACCTGCGCTGCCAGTGCGTCGAGCCCCTCGGGCGCCAGCGCGAGGCTGCGCTGCAGGGCGGCATTCGCTTGCTCGTAAGCTTGTTCGTGCATGTAAAGGCGTGCCAGGTGCACTTGCGCCTCGGCGTCATCCTGCTGTTGTTCCAGGGTTTGCTGGTAGTTCTCGAGGGCCTCCTGGAACGGCCCGAAGTACAACCCGATGGCATCCGGGTCCAGGCCCAGCAACGCATCGACGGCAGCAAAGCGTACGCTTTGCTCGTCATCTTCGAGCAGTGGGCCGAGTACCAGGCTGCGCTGCGCCGCAGGCACCAGGCGGCGGATACTGGCGATGGCCGCGCGGCGTACCATTGGGTCATCGTGCTCAAGGTCCAGGCGCGCCAGTTTGAGCGCTTGCGGCGAAGGGTAATTGGGCAACTCTGCATACAGCGCGGCACGGCGGATGGGCTGCAGATCGTCGCGCTGCAACTGCTGGTACAGCACCCGTGCGGCGCCGGGCAGGCCATCGTGGGCCTGGCGCAGCGCCTTGGCGTAACTGTGCGGTGGCAGTGTCGGCGCAGGCGTTTGCTGCGGGCGCCACATATAGCTGAGCACGCCCGGCACCAGGATCAACAGCAAAAGGGCGATCAACAGGTGGTGGCGTCTTGACATTGTGCGATCCGTGGCGGCGTGGAGGGCAAAGCTTGGGACAGCCCGGCGGCAAATGCAACGGTCTGGCCGATGAGGTGCGTCTGGCTCGGGTATGATGCCAACCTTTCATCCTTCAAGAGGCCTGCCCCCATGTCCCTGAGCGCCGAACAGATTGGCCAGTTGCGCATCTTTGCCGAAGAGCTGGCCGAGGCTGCGGCGGCGGCGATAAAACCCTGGTTTCGCGCGCCGCTTGCGGTCGAGGACAAGGGCGGGCGGCTGTATGACCCAGTCACCGTGGCCGACAAGGCCGCCGAAGAAGCCATGCGGGCGTTGATCCAGGCGCGTTACCCCGAGCACGGTATTCTCGGTGAAGAACACGGCGTTGCAGTCGGAAGCAGCCCGCTGACCTGGGTGCTCGACCCCATCGACGGTACGCGCGCGTTCATTACCGGCCTGCCGCTGTGGGGCACCTTGATTGCGCTGAACGATGGCACTGCGCCGCGCATCGGGGTGATGAACCAGCCGTTCACCGCTGAACGCTTCGTCGGCACGCCGCAGGGCGCCTGGTGCAATGGCGCGCCATTGCAGACCCGCCGCTGCGACGACCTGAGCTCGGCCACGCTGATGTGCACCACGCCGGACATGTTCGACACCGAGGCGCGCAAGCAGGCCTTTGCCCAAGTGGCCGAGCAGGCCCGGCTGTTGCGTTATGGCGGCGACTGCTATGCCTACTGCATGCTTGCTTCGGGCTTTGTCGATGTGATCGTCGAGGCGAGCCTGCAACCCTACGATGTGCAGGCGCTTATACCCATCATCGAAGGCGCAGGCGGTGTGATTACCGCGTGGGACGGCAGCTCGGCGCACAACGGCGGTTGCGTGGTTGCCTGCGGCGACCCCGCCCTGCATCCGCAACTGCTGCAGATGCTGCGTCACGCCCTGTAGGCAACACTGCGGCCTGGCGCCGCCCGTTCTGTTTTATGCTAGCTGCATCGCCATTCAAGGAGCCCGCACATGGCCTGGTCCGCCACCCAATATTCGCTATTCGAAGCTGAACGCACCCGCGCCGTACGCGATCTGCTTGCTGCCGTGCCGCCACGGCCTGTGCGCAATGCCACCGACCTTGGCTGTGGCCCCGGCAACTCCACTGAAGTGCTGTTGCAGCGCCACCCCGATGCCCAGGTAATGGCGCTGGACAGCGACCCGGACATGATCGACAAGGCCCGTCAACGCCCGCGCCTGAGCATCCCCCGAGTACGCTGCGAAATCGCCGATATCGCCACTTGGACGGCCGCGGTGCCCCAGGACCTGATTCTCGCCAACGCCTCGTTGCAGTGGGTGGCCGACCACGGCACCTTGTACCCGCACCTGGTGCGCCAGCTCAGTGACGGCGCCAGCCTTGCCGTGCAAACCCCCGACAACCTCGACGAGCCCGCCCATCGCCAATTGCGCGAGATCGCCGCGTGCGGCCCATGGGCGGAGCGTTTCGCCGACTTCAGCCTGCCGCCACGGCACAGTGCCGCGTTCTATTACGACCTGCTCAGCCCGTTGTGCGCGCGGGTTGAAGTGTGGCGCACCACCTATCACCATCCGCTCGAAGGCGGCGCGCAAGCGGTAGTGGAGTGGTTCAAGGGTTCGGCACTGCGCCCTTACCTGGCCCGCCTGGATGCCCAGGAGCAGGAACACTTCCTGCAGTTGTACCAGCAGGCCATGCACAACGAATACCCGGCCGCCAGTGACGGCAAGGTGCTGCTGCCGTTCCCGCGGTTATTCGTGGTGGCGACGCGTTAAACGCCACAGCACATAGGCATAGACACCCAGGTTGAGCAGCGCGACGAAGCTGCCCAGCCAGAGCTGGATTTGCGGGGTAAGGCCTGCGGGGTAGATCATCGGCCAGATGTAGTGTTCGACAAAACCGCCAGGGTAGCCCTGGTCGCCGGCAGCAAAGCGCAGGCGGTTTTCCCATTCGGTGAGTGGGCACTGCAAATGTAACCCTTCCACCGCCAGGCCCCAGGCCAGGGCCGGCAGGTGCAAGATGACGGCGCGGCGCCGCCACAGCACCGACAGGCCGCCGAACAGCACCAGAAGAATGAACGACAGGTGAAACAGAACCAACGCGTCTGCGGCCAGGCGATAGAGCATGAGAGTGTGCTGCTGGAGGTGGAAAGGCGCGTATTAGAGCAGGTTTCACCGAGCAGTACACGTTGTCGCAGGCGCGCATGCCGCCCCTGCAACAACTGGTCACCTCAACCCGCAGCGCCTCAGTGCGCGCCGGCAGATTTGCTCAAATCGCTTTCTGCCCATTCGGTGTAGATGCACGCATCGGCCACTGCCCAGCGCACTTTCACCTGCTCCCCCGGCCGCATGGGCATGCCCGCCGCAGACAATGCCTTGACCGTCAGTTCGGTGCCGCCCTGTGTAACAACATGGCAGGTCTGGCTTTCGCCGAGGAACAAGACCTCGCCAACGGTCGCGCCGACTTCGTTCCAGCCCGCCGGCAACGGCTCGCGGGCAGCCTGTTCGGCGCTCAGTGCCAGGGCTTTCTCTGGGCGGACCATGATCAGTGCCTGCTGCTCGGCGGCCAGCCCCGGGGTCAGGCGAATGGCCAACTGCTGGCCTTCGAAGCTGCCGGCGCCGTTGCTGCTGGCTTTGATGCGCAGGAAGTTCGAATTGCCCAGGAACGAGGCGACAAAGGCATTGGGCGGGTTCTGGTACAAGTCGAAGCCGGTGCCCAGGCCGACGATCTTGCCGTGGCTGAAAATCGCGATGCGCTGCGACAGGCGCATGGCTTCTTCCTGGTCGTGGGTGACGTAGACGATGGTGATGCCGAGCCTGCGGTGCAGTTGGCGCAGTTCATCCTGCAGGTCTTCACGCAGTTTTTTGTCCAGCGCGCCGAGCGGCTCGTCCATCAGCAGGATACGCGGCTCGTACACCAGCGCGCGGGCGATTGCCACACGCTGCTGTTGGCCACCGGACATCTGCGAAGGCTTGCGGTGCGCGAACGGGTCCAGTTGCACCAGCTTGAGCATGGCGTCGACGCGCTTTTTGGTCTCGGCACTGGACAGCTTGCGGATGGCCAGCGGGAAGGCGATGTTGTCGCGCACGTTCAGGTGCGGGAACAGCGAGTAGCGCTGGAACACCATGCCGATGTCACGCTTGTGCGGTGGCACATTCACCAGCGACTGGCCATCGACCAGAATCTCGCCGCTGCTTGGGGTTTCAAAGCCTGCCAGCATCGACAGCGTGGTGGACTTGCCCGAGCCGCTGGAGCCGAGGAAGGTCAGAAACTCCCCGTCCTGGATTTCCAGGTCGAGGTTGTCTACGGCGGTAAAGTCGCCGTAGTGCTTGTTCAGGCCGCGCAGGCTGACCAGGGTCTTGTTCGGCGCGTTTTCTTTGATCACTGCACTCATTTTTTATTCTCTCCGGGCACTCAGGCGTTTTCGGCGCGGCGGCGCAGGGCGGCGGCAATTACCATGACCAGCAGCGACAGGCCGATCAGCAGGGTCGAGGCGACTGCGATGACCGGGCTCAGGTCCTGGCGCAGGGTGGTCCACATCTTGACCGGCAGGGTCTGCAGGTCGGGGCTGGCCATCATCACGCTCAGTACCACTTCATCCCACGACACCAGAAACGCGAACAGGCCGCCGGCGATCATGCCTGGGCGAATGGCCGGGAAGGTCACCTTGAAGATGGCTTGCAGGCGCGAAGCCCCGCAGATCACCGCAGCGTCCTCGATGGACTGGTCGAACAGCTTCAACGAATTGATGATGGAAATGATGGTAAAGGGCAGGGCGACGATCACGTGGCTGACCACAAACGCGAACAGCGTGCCGGTGTAGCCGAGCTTCAGAAACAGCGCGTACACGGCAACGGCGATGATCACCAGCGGCACGATCATCGGCATGGTGAAGAGGCCATAGAGCATTTCACGGCCCGGGAAGCGGCCGCGTACCAGGGCAAACGCGGTGGGCAGGCCCAGCGCTACGGCCGCGACGGTGGTGAGTATCGCCACCTTCAGGCTGGCCAGCGCTGCGTCCATCCACTCTGGGTTGGAGAAGAACTGCTCGTACCACTTGAGCGTCCAGCCCGGTGGCGGGAACACCAGCCACTGCGAGGAGCCGAACGACAGCAGAATGATGAACACCACCGGCAGCAGCAGAAAGGCTGCAATAACCCCGGTGGTTACATAAAGGCCGGTGCGCAGCGGGCGACCCATGGCATTGGGGGACAGAAGCATGGCGGATTACCTCGCGTTGCCGACCGGGGATTCCGGCTGCAGCTTCAGGTACAGGTAGAAGAGCACCAGGGTGATGATCACCAGCAGTGCCGCGGCGGCGCTGGCCAGGCCCCAGTTCAGGAACGACTGCACCTGCTGGATGATGAATTCGGGCAGCATCATGTTCTGCGCGCCGCCCAGCAGTGCCGGCGTCACGTAGTAGCCCAGGGACATGACGAATACCATCAGTGCCCCGGAGAACAGCCCCGAGCGGCACAGTGGCAGGAACACCTTCCAGAAGTTGGTCCAGGGGCTTGCGCCGCAGATGGAGCCGGCCTGCAGCACCATTGGGTCGATGGCATGCATGGTTGCCTGCAACGGCAGCACGATGAACGGGATCATGATGTAGCTCATGCCGATCACCACGCCCGTGAGGTTGTGCACCATTTCGATCGGGGCATCGATGATGCCCATGGCCATCAACGCCTTGTTGATCACCCCCGAACCCTGCAGCAGCACCAGCCACGAGTAGGTCCGCGCCAGCAGGCTGGTCCACATCGACAGCAGCACGATGTTCAGCAGCCAGCGGCCCCAGCCTTTAGGCACCAGGGTAATCGCCCAGGCCAGCGGGAAGCCCAGCAGTACGCTGATCAGCGTCACCAGGCCGGCCACCGAGAAGGTGTTGAACAGCACCCGTGCATAGGCCGAGTTGGCGAACAGCTGCTCGTAGTTGCCCAGCCCTGGCACCGGCTCCAGCACGCCGCGCAGCAGCAGGCTGATCAGCGGGGCAAAGAAGAACAGGCCAAGAAAGAGCAGGGCCGGCAGCAGGTTACGGCTGCCTTTCCAGCGCTGGCTCAGGGCTGGGCGGCGTTCGGCCGCCGGTGGTGCGCCGGCCCCCGAAGGGGCTCCTTGCGCATTGTGCAGGGCGTTGATGGCGACTTTCATTTGACCAGCCACTCATTCCAGCGGGCGGCGATGGCCGGGCCGTTTTTTGCCCAGTAGGCGAAGTCCAGGGTGACCTGGTCGGCGGCGTGGGCGGTGGGCAGGTTCGGGGCGAGCTGCTCGTCCAGCATGGGCACGCTATCGACGTTGACCGGCGCATAGGCCGTGGCGTTGGCAAAATCAGCCTGGCCTTTGGCGCTGCTGGCATTGGCGATAAATTTCATGGCCGCATCCTTGTTCTTGGCGCCTTTGGGGACAACCAGGAAATCAGCCATGACCAGGTTCTGCTTCCAGCTCACGCCCACCGGGGCGCCATCTTGCTGAAGGGCGTAGACGCGGCCGTTCCAGAACTGGCCAAGCGTCGCTTCACCGGATGCCAGCAGTTGCTGGGACTGGGCGCCGCCGCCCCACCAGACGATGTCTTTCTTGATGGTGTCGAGCTTCTTGAAGGCGCGGTCCAGGTCCAGCGGGTAGAGCTTGTCAGGGGCTACGCCGTCCGCCAGCAGGGCAAGTTCCAGCACGCCGGGGCTTGGCCATTTGTACAGGGCGCGTTTGCCGGGGTAAGCCTTGGTGTCGAACAGCGCGGACCAGTCCACAGGCTTGTTGGCGCCGAGCTTGCCTTCGTTGTAACCGAGTACGAAGGAGAAGAAGAACGAGCCGACGCCGTGATCGGACGCAAAGCGTGGGTCGATCTTGTCGCGCTTGATCTGGTTGAAATCGAGGGGCTCGAGCAGGCCTTCGCTGGCGGCGCGCAGGGCAAAGTCGGCTTCGACATCGACCACATCCCACTGCACATTGCCGCTCTCGACCATGGCTTTGAGTTTGCCGTAGTCGGTTGGGCCGTCCTGGACGACCTTGATCCCGGTTGCTTTGCTGAATGGGGTAGCCCAGCTGTCTTTCTGCGCATCCTGGGTGCTACCACCCCAGCTTACGAAGTTGACGTTATCAGCGGCCTGCGCGGCCTGGCAGGCCAAGGTCAGCAGGCTGGCAGACAGCACTGCGGTTACACGTTTGCTCAACAGCATGGTTACGCCCTCGTTGCTTTTTGTTATTCGAGGCGGGGCTGGTAGTGCGCCCGCCAACTGTGTTCGGGGAGCAGAAATCAATGTGCGTCGTGTGGTCGCCCTGTGAGTGTAGGTACGGCCGGGGAATTCAAGGTCTACGGGATATCATATTATGGTATTCCAAACTTTTCGCAAGGGGGAGTGGGCGACCGGCCATCACTCTTTTCCTGGCGGCACGCTTCAAGCGGCAAGCTGAAAGAAAAAAGCGGACCGCGTGGCTACGCAGATCCGCTTTTCACTTGCCGCTTGCCGCTTTCAGCTTGCGAAAGGGATGCTTTGCACCACTTCCAGCTCGTAGCCCGCAAGCCCTGCGTACTTCAGTGGCGGGCCAAGGTGGCGCAGCTTGCCTACGCCCAGGTCCTGCAGAATCTGCGCGCCGGTACCGACTTCCGAGTACACCTTCGACTGGCCGCGTTGGTACGGGCGCTGCGGCTGGGTGAGGTGGGGGACCCGCTCGAGCAGCGCCTGGGAGGACTCATGGTTGGCCAGAATCACCACCACCCCGGCGCCTTCGGCGGCGACCCGCTCCAGCGCTGCCCACAGCGTCCAGTTGGCGGGGCCTGCATATTCGGCGCCGACCAGGTCGCGCAACGGGTCGATCACATGCACCCGCACCAGCGTCGGCTGTTCGCGACGAATGTCGCCCATCACCATGGCCATGTGCACGCCGCCTTCGATGCGGTCTTCGTAGGTCACCAGGCGGAACGTGCCATGCACCGTGGGCATTTCGCGCTCGCCAATACGCTTGACGGTCTGCTCGGTGCTCAGGCGATAGTGGATCAGGTCGGCGATGGTGCCGATCTTGATGCCGTGACGCGCGGCGAATACTTCAAGGTCGGGGCGCCGCGCCATGGTGCCGTCATCGTTGAGCACCTCGACAATCACCGAGGCCGGGCTGAAGCCCGCCAGGCGCGCCAGGTCGCAGCCGGCCTCGGTGTGCCCGGCGCGGGTCAGCACGCCGCCTTCGCGGGCGCGCAGGGGGAAGATATGGCCCGGCTGCACCACGTCTTCAGGGCGGGCGTCGGCGGCCATGGCGGCAGCCACGGTGCGCGCCCGGTCAGCGGCGGAAATACCCGTGGTAACGCCGCTGGCTGCCTCGATCGATACAGTGAAGGCGGTGCTGAACGCGCTGCCATTGGCCGGTACCATCTGCTCAAGGCCCAGGCGCTGGCAATGCTCGTCGGTCAAGGTCAGGCAGATCAGCCCGCGTGCCTCGCGCGCCATGAAATTGATGGCTGCGGCGTCGCAATGCTCTGCGGCGATCAGCAGGTCGCCCTCGTTTTCGCGGTCTTCGTCATCGACCAGCAGGACCATCTTGCCTTGGCGATAATCCTCGAGAAGTTCTTCGATGCTGTTGAATGCCATGCTGCACGCTCACCGTGGTTTGGTAATTTTTATGGTATACCATCATACACAATAACCCTGAAGCAGGAGCATGACCCATGAAGGCTTACTGGATCGCCCACGTCGATGTCAGCGACCTTGAGCAATACCAGCAATACACCCAGCGTGCTCCGGCGGCGTTCGTGGCCTTTGGCGGGCGCTTTCTGGCCCGGGGCGGGCGCAGCCAGGCCATGGAGGGGAGGGAAACACCTCAGCGTAGCGTGGTGATCGAATTCGACTCCTATGAACAGGCGTTGGCCTGCTACCGTTCGGACCTCTACCAAGAGGCGTGCAAGCATCGCCAAGGGGTGGCCAAGGCCGAGGTGATTATCGTCGAAGGCGTCGCATCCTGACGGCTCAGTACACCCATACCTCGACACGGCGGTTGCGTAACCGCCCCTGTTCCAGCTCATTGTCCGCCACCGGCAGCTCATCACCGAGCCCGGTGACGTCCTTGACCTCGACCCCGGCCCGCGCCAACTCGCGGCGTACCGCCATGGCCCGCAGGCGTGAGAGCAGGGCGGCGCGCCCTGGGGTTGCCTTGGGGTCGCCGAAACCTACCAGCACGGCCTTGCCCTGCAACTTGCCAGCCTGGCGCAAGTAGTCGCTGACCCGCTGCACATCGCGCAGGGCCTTGTTGTCGAGGCTGGCGCTGCCTTGCTGGAAACGAAAGTTCACCGTCAGCCGCTGCGCCTGGGCACTGAGTGCCCTATAGCCGGGTGGCAGATCGGCCTGCGCGGGCACCGTCAGCGCCTTGATCTGCTGCGAGACAAACCCCTGCTCAGCGACAATCGCCTGCCCGGCCGGGCTCTGCGCAAATTCAACCAGCGCGCGCGCCTGCGGCCGGGCATGGGCTGGCAGGTAAAGGTAGAGCCTGCGAGACAGCGGGTAATCTTCGCTGGCCACCAGTGCCCGGCTTGGCGGCAGTGCCGGGGCATCGCCCTCGGCGACCGCCAGCACCTTGGCCCCGTGCACCGTGGCCAGGCCGCTGAAGCCAATGGCCTGGCGGTCAAGCTTGACTCGCTCGGCCAGTTCATCGGCGGACTCGAAGCGCTGGGTATCAGCGGCCAGCCGGCGCTGTTGCGGGTCGAGCACCAATGCCTTGAAGGTTTCGAAGGTGCCTGAGCGATCATCGCGGGCATAAAGGTGGATGTTGCCGCCTTGCACGCCCAACTGTTCCCAGCGCTGCACCTGGCCTGAAAACACCTGCGCCAGTTGCGCGGTGGTCAGTTGGCCCAGTGGGTTGTCGGGGTGGACGATGATTGCCACACCATCCAGGCCAATCACCTGTTCAGCGCTGGCGCCGCGCATGTCGCCGAACGCTTGCAGTTGCTGTACTTCGCTGTCGTTGATCGGCCGCGAAGCCGCTGCCAGGTCGGCGTTGCCTGATGCCAGCGCGGCGAAGCCAGTGCTTGTGCCGTGGGCGGCTATTTCGGTGCGTAGCGGCTGGTTGTCGCGGCTGCGGGCGAGAACCTGGGTTTCGTTTGCCGCAGTGCCCGGGGTGGTTTCGATTGCGCTGGCGCCTTGGCTTTGCAGCAAGCCGCGCACCAGTGCCGGGCCCAGTGCAGCGCCAACGGTGTTGGATCCCTGGATACGCAGCTGTGCGGGCTCGGCCAAGGCCAGGCTTGAGAGCAGGCAAAGCAGGAGAGCGAAGGGGCGGTGCATGCCGGATAACCTTTGGCACGGAGATGCGCCGCAGATTACGACAGTTGCGTGACTGTTCGATGACGCAGGCCTGCTCCGGCCTCATCGCAGGCTGACGCCAGCTCCCACAGTGAATGTGTCCAGCCTCGATATTGGGGGTTGACCCACACCCTGTGGGAGCTGGCGCCAGCCTGCGATGAGGCCAGTGCGGGCTTGCACAAAACCACGGAATCTCCCGCAGGTGTCCAAGCCAACCACCCAGGTAGTGGCCGGGCGCAGCCTTGTGGGGGCAGGGCGTTACAGCCGACTGTTATGCAATGCCTACGCGGAACTGTATCGGTCTGATCCGGGGGTATAACCTTATGCTGTTACGAAATATGTCGAATAAAAGCCTGAAGAAGGAATGCGTGCAATGCCAGTCAAGGACCTGCTGATCGCCCTGGTGGTGATCATCGCCTGGGGCGTCAATTTTGTAGTGATCAAGGTCGGCCTCGACGGCCTGCCGCCGATGCTGCTCGGTGCCTTGCGTTTCACCTTGGTGGCATTCCCTGCGGTATTGCTGGTCAAGCGCCCGAACCTGCCGTGGCGCTGGCTGATTGCCTATGGCGCCACCATTTCCTTGGGCCAGTTCGCGTTCCTGTTCCAGGCCATGTACAGCGGCATGCCGCCAGGGCTGGCCTCGCTGGTGCTGCAATCCCAGGCGTTCTTCACCCTAGGTTTTGCTGCGCTGTTCCTCGGGGAGCGCTTGCGTGTGGCCAGTGTTCTCGGGCTGTTGGTGGCGGCAGCGGGGCTTGCCGTCATTGGCAGCGAAAACAGCAGCCACGTTCCGCTGATCGCCTTGCTGCTGACCCTGTGCGGCGGCGCGATGTGGGGTATGGGCAATATCATCACCCGGCGTTTTGGCCAGATCGATCTGGTGGCGTTGGTGATCTGGGGCGGGCTGATTCCGCCGTTGCCGTTTCTGGCTTTGTCGTGGTGGCTGGAGGGGCCGCAGGTCATCAGCCATGCGCTGTTGAACATCAGCTGGGCTTCGGTGCTGGCGCTGATCTACCTGGCGTTCGTTGCCACCATGCTCGGCTACAGCCTGTGGAGCACGCTGCTGTCGCGCCACCCGGCAGGCAAGGTGGCGCCATTTTCGCTGCTGGTGCCAGTGATCGGCCTGAGTTCATCGGCATTGCTGCTTGGCGAACGCCTGAGTGTGGCGCAGTGCTGGGGTGCCGTTCTGGTGATGCTCGGTTTGCTCATCAATGTGTTCGGGCCACGTTTGCGCCAGCGCTTGCGTAGTGCCACGGCGCGTTGACACAGACGCAAACACCCCCGCTCAGCTGTTTAGCCTGGCTCTGTTAGACTCGGTCCCTCTTTGCCAGGCCAACGGAGCCATCGCCATGATCATTTCCACCACCAGCCAACTCGAAGGCCGGCCCGTCGCTGAATACCTGGGTGTCGTCAGCGCCGAATCGGTGCAGGGTATCAACTTCGTGCGCGATTTCTTCGCGCGTTTTCGCGACTTCTTCGGGGGCCGCTCGCAAACCCTGGAGAGCGCGCTAAAGCTGGCGCGTGAGCAGGCCACCGAAGAACTCAAGACCCGGGCACGGCAGTTGCAAGCCGATGCCGTGCTGGGTGTCGACTTTGAAATCAGCATGCCATCGGTGCAGGGCGGCATGGTTGTAGTGTTCGCCACCGGCACAGCGGTACGGCTCAGATAAGGCAATGTGCCATTGGTCGGGCAGCGGTTTATTGTCCGACTGGTCTGCAAATGACCGGCTAGTCTCATTTCATCGGGGCCGCTGCTAATTCTGGGCAAACAGGTTGTTTGCCGGCACGGTCATCAGTTGAGGGAGACAAGGGCATGAGCGAATCCTACTTCGAAGACTTGAACGATTCATTTCCGATCAACAGTCAGGTGCGCTGTGGCCAGGCGGCGGTACGGCTGGGCTTTGCCAACATGACTCTGGACGATTCCGAACAGCTGCAGCCGGCACATTTGCAGCGCAGCAAGAAGGGCCGCTTCACGCCGCGCCTGCCCGCTAAAAAGTAACCGTTCATTCCACACCCACTGGGGCTGCCTATGCAGCCCCAGTTGCATATGGGGTGCACAAAACCGCCCAACGGGAGGTTTTCCAACGGTTTGTTGACCCTGCGCAGGTTTTTTGCGGGTCGCGCTCGCGGCGCGTTGGCAACTGTGCTCTCCTTGCGCGGCATTCGATCAAATGGAGCAGTGACGCCGATGCGAATCAGGGAAGAAACCTACTGGCAGTGGGCTGATGCACACTTGCATAGCCGCTGCCACGATGAAGAACTCAGCGATGGCACCAGCATAGATGTGCAGGTGCGGCTGTCGCGGCTGGGCGCCACCCAGCTGTTTCTGGGGATCTACGCACGAGGGGGCGGGGCGCTGCTCGAGGAGTACTACCCAACTCGCCCAGGCGAAACCATGACCCGCGCGCTGGTATGGGGCGTCAACCGGGCACGCGCACTGGCCACGGGTGCATTGCCGCTGCCCAGCACATTGCCGCAAAGGCGCCAGGCATGAAAAAGCCCGGCCTTTTGGGCCGGGCTGATGTGCTGTGCGAAAGGCCGGGTCAGTTCAAGGTTTCGATCACCTTCACTGCCTGATGCTCACGGGCGTCGGGCCATTCCTGTTGCAGGGTTTGCAGCACGCGGCCTACAAAACCGGTGTCGGCGGCTGCTTTCTTGCCGACGTAGCCTTGGCCGCGGCGGTACACCTTGAAGCGGGCGCGCATGCTCGGCATGTGCGATTCGAACTCGTCCTCGACCGTGTTAGGCGGCAGGCGGTCCAGACGGACTTCGCCAGACTGGCTAACCCACAGCAGGTGGTCGTCGAGGCTGTCCTTGCGTGCAGCGAACAGCTCAGCCAATTGGTCGATGGTTGGTTTGTCGTTCAAGTTCATCATAAAGCCCCCATTACGCTCATTTGTTGGTGAAGTTCGAAGGTGAAGTTCACATTGGCGCCACCTATGTAGCGCACTACCAAGGCTGCTACAGCAGCATTGCAACAGGGGCTTTCACACGCTGCCTTCTGGGCAGATTCCCTCTCCACGAACGGCCTGCGTTACCGCGCAAGCCGTCTGGAACACCCTTGCCACTGCTCCCGATCAGGGAGACGGCCTCATCATGCACAAGCTGTGGGAAAGGCGTCAATGGTTTTGTAGTGAATATTTTTAGTCACTACATCTTGTCGGACAATCCATCAGTGCCTATCAGACCAAACCGTTGTCGCCGTGCTCGAGATAGCCTGGGCGTTCGCGCAGACGGGCGTGATAAGCCTCAAGCGCCGGCAGGTGCGGGCGCTCTGTCAGCGTGCGCCGCCAGCGGTTGAGCGACAGCCCGATCACCACATCGGCAAGGCTGAAATCGGCACCGGCAACGTAGGCACCGGTGGCCTGCAGGCGGCTTTCCAGCAGCTCCATCCTGGCGTTCCACAACGCGCAGCCGGCAGCCAGCAGTTTGGGGTCCTGATGGGCCGGTGACTGGCGCGCCAGAGACATGAACGGGTAGCGCCAGGCGTCGTTGAGGTCGGTGGCCTGCCAGTCCAGCCACTGGTCCACGGCTGCGCGGGCGCGAGGGGCGGCCGGGTACAAGTGCGCGCCGCCGTGCTGGTTGGCCAGGTAGCGCAGGATGGTGTTGGACTCCCACAGCACGAAATCGCCATCGACGATGACTGGCACCATGGCGTTTGGGTTCAAGGCCAGGAAGGCAGGCGTGTCTGTGGGCTGAAAGCCGCTACCCCAGTCCTCGCGTTCGTAGCCCAGGCCTAGTTCGCTGCACGCCCACAACACCTTGCGCACGTTGATCGACGAGGCCTTGCCGAGAATCTTCAACATCTTCATTGCTCCATGCTGGACAGAATGCGATAGGCGGCGCGTACGCGTGCCTCGTTGGGGTAATTGCGGTTCGCCAGGATGACGATGCCTACCTGCCGGGCTGGCACAAATGCGACATAGGCGCCAAAGCCATTGGTGGCGCCGGTCTTGTTGTACCAGGCGGCAGGCTCTGCGGGCAGCGCCGGGGTGATGGGGCGAGTGGCCTGGGGTTCCCGGATCATTGCTGCGCTGTTGCCGACAAGCAAGGTCTCCAGGCTGACCGGGTAGGGGTAGCGCTCCCAGCCCAGGCCTTGAGTCATGGCGCCCACTTCGAAATAACCGCCTTGGGTGATGGCAATTGCCTGGCGCACGGCGGCATCGCGCGGGGCGGGCTGCAGTTGCAACTGCACGAAGTGCAACAGGTCGCTGGCGCTGGTCTTGATGCCGTAGGCTTGCTCGGCGTAAGGGCCTGGCCCCACGCGCACGGGCTTGTTATCGGCGTCATAGCCCTGGGCATACAGCCCGCGGTCGTTTGCCGGTACTTCCAGCCAGGTGTGCTGCAGGCCTAGGCGCGGCAGCACATTCTCTGTCATCACCTGAGCGAAAGGTTGTTGCTGGGCACGGGCAGCCAGATCGCCAAACAGCCCCAGGCTCGGGTTGGAATAGCAACGCTGGCTACCGCGCTCGCTACGTCGCTGCCAGTGTTGGAAAAAGGCCAATGTCTGCTCTGGCGTCTGCACCGTATCGGGGAACTGCAAGGGCAGGCAGTCGCCGCTGTACGCGCCAAGCTCACGCACCGTGGCACTGCCAATGGCGCTGCCGGCCAGGGCTGGCTGGTATTGGCTGGCGGGGGCATCGAGGTCCAGCTTGCCTTCGACGCTGGCCATGGCAACAAGGGTGGCGGTGAAGATCTTGCTCACCGAACCCACCTCGAACAGCGTATCGCGGGTCACCGCGACCTTGTCGCGCTTGCTGGCCCAGCCGTAGTTGAAATAGTGGGCCTGGCCGTTGTCGTAGATCGCAACTGCCATGCCGGCAATGCCATGTTCGCGCATCAGCGGCTCAATGGCCGCATCGACCTCGCTTTGCAGGTCGGCGGCCAGCAGCGGCGGGGCAGCCAGCACTGCGGCAAGGGCTAGCAGCATGGCGTTGGGGCGGGGCATGGGCAGTGGTCCTTGTGTCAGCGGCAGGGCAGTTGCCGACCATAGCGCCGGTATCGGCCCCAAACAAGGCCGCGATGGCTCTCCCGTGGCGTATTCAAGGCGTGTAGCATTCGCCCCCGCCCCCCTTCAACGGACTGAAACCCACCCATGAACGACTACCCGTTGCACAGCTACCTGGCCATGTTGGCCGACCGCGACCTGTTCGGCAGCCTGGCGCTGTTCAACCTGGCGGTGTTGATTGCCGGCCTTTACGGGCCGCTGCGCCGGGCGCGGGCGTACCGCGTGCTGTGCGTGCTGGCCATGTTGTGCATGCCGGTGTTGCATGCCGCGGGCACCTATTACCTCAACCAGCGGGTGGCCTGATGACAGCGTTGGCATTGCGGGCCAAGGCGTGTTTCGTACGTATGCCGTGGTTGGCTCGGGCGGCTGGCCATGTGCTGGCGTGCATTGCCTACCCACTGCTGTGGGGCCTGGCCTGGGATATCTACACCGGCATCTACGGTGTGCCACGGCGCACCGGCTATGCCTTGGGCATGACCCTGCATTTTTTGCTCAACCTCTTCGTGGTGCTTAACCTGGCGCTGATTTTCGTCAGTAACCTCAAGGCGCGCCTGGTCGCCACTGTGCTGATGACCGCGCTGGTGCTCGTCTGGCTGTTGCCTGACCACCCTCTGCGCGGCACGCTGACCGCAGGGCTCAATGGTGGCCTGATGTTGCTCGCCGTTGCACTGGATATCGCCTACCGCGCCATGTTGCGCCCCAGGGAGCCGCGATGACCCTCCGCCGTAAACTGATCCTCTGGTTGCAAGCCGTTGCGGTTTTGCATCTGCTGGGTGGCCTGCTGCTGACCTGGGCCGGCAATACCGGCCTGCTCAGCGGTTACCTGCTGTCGCTTGAGCTGGCGTTCTGGGGCCAGGCGGCGCCGGCAGCGGGCCACAGCCAGCAAGTCTGGTGGGTGGCACTGTTTGGGGCCACGCTGCAAAGCTACGCGTTGTACATGCTGGCGCTGGTCCGGCTGGCCGACCGCTACCGCAGCAGCGCCGCCTGGGGCTGGCTGATGGCTGGCCTGTTGCTGTGGGCGCCACAGGACATCGTGGTGTCGTTGCAGGTGGGCATGTGGTCGCACCTGCTGGTCGACAGCCTGGCACTGCTGGCCTTGCTGCCACCGCTTTACTGGTTGCGCCGCCATGACCGTGTCGCCTGAGCCAAAGGATGTGATCGTGCCGATGAGCAAGCCCTTGATGTACCTGCTGGCCGGTAACGGCAGTGCCGCCGATTGGTGGGACGACGCGTTGGTGCATTTTCACACGTACCGGGTGCAGCCGTTGGAGCTGCCGGGGTTCGGCGATAACCCGCAGCCGCCTTGTGATGACCTGGGGGGCTACGCCGATGCGCTACTGGCGCTGACCGAGCCTGGGCAGGCGATCATGGCCGTGGGGGTCGGCGGGCTGATCGTGCTGCACGCCCTGCAACGGCGCCCTGGGCACTTCGCGCGCAGTGTGCTGCTGGCGCCAGTGGGGGCGTTTTTGTGGCAGCGCAGGCTGCCGGCACTGATGTCGCCGCGGCCTTTGCGTACGGCCATTCATTGGTTGGTGAGCCACTATCCAGAGCGGTTTGCCCATAAGTTTTCACGTCTGCGCTGGACCCCTGGGCAATACCTGCGCATGGGGCGCGGTTATGCGCGGTGCCGTGCGTTTGTGCCGTCCTGGGAGCAGTTGCGAGCGGACAACGCGCTGACCCTGCTTGAGTGGGTGACAGACCCGGTCGAGTTGGTCTGGGGAGACCAGGACAGGCTGCTGGGCATTGCCCAGGCTGCGGCGTGGTCGGCAATCCTTGCGCGGGCAGACCTGCGGGTAAGCTTGCAACCTGGCTGGGGGCATTATCCGTGGATCGATGCACCCGCAACCTTTGCCGCTTGGCTGGACTCGGCTGAGGCCGGCTTCGTCGCCCACACCAAGGGCGGGCGGCTGCGTCTGGCGCAGCTTGCCGGGCAGCCGGTGCCGCAGGCGCTGACCTTGGAAGACCCTGCCGACCCCCGTTTGAGCGCGTTGCTTGCAGCCACGCCCGGCGTCACTTGGGCGGTGCGCTCATCGAGCTACGGCGAGGATCAAGCCGATGCCGCCAATGCAGGCCTTAGCACCACCTACCTGCGTGTGCCCGCCGTTGAAGTGGCGCCACGGGTCGCCGACCTGCGTGGCATGGGCGTCGAAGAAGTCGTGGTGCAGCGCTTTATCAACCCGCAGGTCTCCGGCATTGCCTTCGTGCGCCACTTGGCCGTTGAGCTGGAATGGGTCGAAGGCCACCTTGAGGCGCTTGCTGATGGCCGTGCTTCACCGCAGCGCGCGGTCCTTTCACGCCTTGGCAGCGCATGGCAGAGCGGGCGCTTTGCAACGCTGCAGGGTTTGAGCGCAGAGCGGCTGTGGGGCTTCCTGCAAGGTGTGCTCAAGGTGTTTCATTACGTGCCCGGCGATGTCGAGTGGGCGTGGGATGGCCAACAGCTGTGGCTGCTGCAATACCGCCCGATCAGCGAACACGGCTGGCGTCGCCACCTGACGGCGGCCAATATCGGCGAAATTCTGCCGCCGCAACCCAGCCGTTTCGTCGAATATGCCCAGCGCCGCGCTGCCGCCAGTATTCCCGCGGTGATGGCGCGTTGGGACAGCCGTGTCTTGCAGGACAATGAACCCTTCACGGCGCTGTATGACGGCGCCTCCTACATCAACAACGATCTGTTCCTGGCCCGTCTGGCTGACTGGGGCATCGCCTCGGCCAGCTATGCCGGTGAGGTGGGCGGTGCCGCGCCGCATCTGCCTTGGCGCCCGTTGCGCCTGCTCGGGGCTGCGCCGCGCTTGCTGCGCATGCAGCACAAGGCGCGTGCGCACCTGCAAACGCTCGCGCCTGGCTTGCAGCGTTTCGACCAGGAGCTGGCACAACTGTGCAAGGACGGCGCCGATGGCCAGCAGTTGGCTGATTGGTTCTGCCGCTTCTACGTGTTCGTGGTACAGGGCAACCTGTGCATCGCTACTGCGCTTGCCAGCAGCGGCGGGGCGTTGCTTGGGCGACCGCCAACCGCTTATGACAATGTGCATCAGCAGCCCCACCGCCTGCCGTGGGAGACCGACCCGGCCACGCCACGCCCGGTGACTGCAGAACTGCCACTGCAAGCGCTGCCGGCGTGGCCGCGCCGGGCGAGGCTTGCCCATCGCCTGGGCCTGCCGGGCATGCGCGGCTACTACTTGCAGGTGCGTGAGTGGTACCGCGACAACCTCATGCGCATCTTCATGCGCCTGCACCACGCCATGCCCCAGGCCGACCGAGGGTACTGGTTCGGCCCGCATCCGCAGGCGCGCAGCCGCACCGGCAGTTTCTGGCAGGACGGGCGCGACGGCGCCGAGCAGGCCAGCGGCTTCATGATCTACCCGGGCCAGGTGCAAGGCGTTCTGGGCCAGGACATCCTGCTTGAGGATGCCCTTGATCCGGGCCGGCATGCCGACTACCAGGCCGCTCGGGCGGTGATCGCGCGCATGGGCGGGCGTTTGTCCCATGGCTCCACGCTGCTGCGCGAGTTGCGCAAGCCCTCGGCGGTGCTGCCACAGGTTGACGCCAGTTGGGTTGGGCGTGAAGTGCTGTACCGCGACGGTGAACTGCATTTGCTGGGCGATCAGTGATTACGCCTTGTGCCCGGCCCCCAGGCCTCGGCACACTGGCGCTCCCTCGCGAAGGAGCACGGCATGGCACTTGCGAAAGCTGATTTCACCACGCGCTTGCTGCAGGACGCGCAGATCGGCCCAGGCATGCGTGTGCTTGATGTCGGCTGTGGCAGTGGTGATGTCAGTTGGTTGCTGGCACGCCTGGTGGGGCTTGATGGCGCTGTGGTCGGTATCGACCAGGCTGAATCCGCGCTGCATCAGGCGCGGCAGCGGCAGACGCCCAAGGGCGCCAGGCCGCCTGAGTTCATCGCCTGCGACCTGCATGCGCTGCCAGCCAGCCTTGGGCTGTTCGACGCCATCGTCGGGCGCCGGGTGCTGATGTATCAGGCGGAGCCGGTGAAGGCTGTGCGCGGTTTGGCCAAGTACCTGCTGCCCGGTGGGGTGATGGTCTTCCAGGAACATGACAGCACCCTCACGCCGGCCAGCCTTGCACCGTTCCCGCTGCACCGCAAAGCGCAAAAATGGCTGCAGGGCATGCTGGCCAAAGAGGGCGCCGACCTGCATATCGGCTTCAACCTTCAGCCTGTTTTTGCCGATGCCGGGCTGGACATCGAAGACCTGCGCGCCGAGGCGCTGGTGCAAACCCCCGAAATTGCCTACGCCTTGGCTGACATCGTCCGGGCATGCCTGCCGCGCATCATCGCCCATGGTGTGGCGACGGCGCGGCAAGTATCGATTGATACCCTGCAGGTGCGCCTCGATGCGGAGCGTCGTCAGTCCAAGGCTATCTACATCGGTGACATGGCCTTTGGGGTGGTTGCGCGCAAACGCTGAAATCATTAGTGCGGGCAGTGCACGAATGATCTGCAGCAGCCCTGATTGTTCGCTTTGGTGCAGCAGCCTAGGCTGAGCCCACTGATCGAACGTTGAGGAAACCACCATGGCAAAGCGAATCGTGCTGCAGCAAACCGGCGGCGTTGAAGTGTTGCAGTTGCAGGACACCCCCGTTCAGCAGCCCGGCCCCGGCGAAGTCTGGCTGGAACAGAGAGCTATCGGTGTCAACCCGTTGGACGTCCTGCAGCGCAAGGGCGGTGCGGCATTGCCCTTGCCTTGCGGGCTGGGCCTTGAAGGGGCAGGCCGGGTAAGCGCAGTAGGCGCTGGCGTGACAAGCGTGCAGGCCGGTGATCGGGTGGGTTACGCCACCGGGCCTGTGGGTGGCTACGCCAGTGGCCGGCTGTTCCCGGCCGAGCGCCTGGTGAAGCTGCCCGATGGGGTGAGCGACGAGCAGGCAGCGGCGGTGTTGTTCAAGGGCATTACTGCGCAATACCTGCTGACCAGCACCTACCCGGTCGGGCCCGGTACGCGGGTGTTGATCTACGGCGCGGCCGGTGCGCTGGGGCAGTTGATGGTGCCGTGGGCCAAGCACCTTGGGGCAAGCGTGATCGGTGTGGTATCGCGCCCGCAAAGCGTTGCCCGCGCCCAGGCCGCCGGTTGCGACCATGTGCTGGTGTTCGACGCGGTGACCTTGGCCGCGCAAGTCCGCGAGCTGACTGCGGGGCAGGGTGTGGACGTGGTTTACGACAGCGTTGGCCGAGTCTCGCTGGAAGCGTCCCTCGACAGCCTGCGCCCGCGCGGCTTGCTGGTGTCCTTCGGGGGCACCTCGGGCGCACCCGCCGCCATCGAGATGGCGACCCTCAACGCCAAGGGCTCGTTGTTTGTCACCCGGCCCTCCCTGGCCGCCCATACCCGCACGCCCGAGGAATACCAGGCCCGTGCAAGCGAGGTGCTGGCAGCGCTGGGCGCAGGTATCATCCAGGCGCGCATCTGGCGTAGCTACCCGTTGACCGACGCTGCCCGGGCCCATGAGGACCTGGAGCAGGGGCGAACCGAAGGCGCGCTGATTCTCACCCCCTGAGCCACACGAGCCTTGCCATGGACCCCTTCGACAGCCGCCGGGCCGACGAAATCGCTACGTTGCTGGCCCTGCACGAGCAGGGCTCGTTCGCCGCTGCCGGCCGCCAGCTGGAGCGGCATCCTTCGGTGCTGTCGCGCCGTTTGGGTACGCTGGAACAGCGTTTGGGTATTCGCCTGGTCGAGCGCACTACCCGGCAGTTGCGCTTTACCGATGAGGGGGAGCGCCTGGTTGAGCGGCTGCGCCTTGCCAGCAGGCTGATTGATGAGGCCGAGCAGGAGGCCGCCGAGGGCGCGGCCCAGGTGCGCGGCCGTTTGCGCCTGGCATTGCCGGCCGCCATGGGCCGACGTTGGCTGAGCGGCGTGATTGCCGACTTCGTGCTGGCCTATCCGCAGGTCACGGTGGAGGCGGAATATGCCGACCGCTTCGTGGACCTGGTTGGCGAAGGCTTCGATGCCGCCATCCGCATCGGTGAGCTAGCGGACAACCGCCTGGTGGCCAGCAAGCTCTGTGATCACCGGCGCATCCTCTGCGCAGCACCGGGTTATCTGGCCAAGCACGGAGTACCGCAGCAGCCGGCTGATTTGAGTGCGCACAATTGTTTGGGTTTCAGTGGCTTACGCTCGTTTCCTGAATGGCGGCTCACCAGTGAAGGGCGGCAGTTCAGCGTCAAGGTGGCCGGTAACTTGCGTGGTAACGATAACGAGGCATTGCTTGAGGCCGCACGGCGTGGGGTAGGGATTCTGGCCGGCGGTGACTGGCTGATGGTCGAGGATATGCAGGCGGGGTTGCTTCAGCGGGTGCTGCCGGGCTGGCAACTGGACGTCGCGGCGGGCATTTACCTGGTTCGGCCATCAGCGCGGCTGAACACGGCAGCCTTGCAGGCATTCAAGGCGTGGCTGGAAGGGGTTTTCAAGGACGGCGCACCCTGGCGGCGCGCCCCTGCTGAAGTTGTTGATAAACTTTAGGTTGTGACTCTAAAGTCTTGATTCTCTTTGATTATTTCTTTGCTACCGCGTGCTGAGCGCATTGTTCGTAGTACGTTTGCTTGATCGCCGCTGGCTTGAGCCGCGATCGGCTGTTGTAGGTCTGTTCGGTAATGCCGAAGGCGGTCATGCGCATCCATGGTTTGCTGAATTTGCGCGCCTGAAGTTTCTTGCGGGTGGCGTACAACGTAACCCCGGAAAGCTTGGCCTGTTGCGCCTCGGCGGCAATCTGCGCGCCCCAGCCGCACACCTGCCGTTCGTTCTGGCTCAAGGCCCGGGCCTGGGCGCTGAAGGCGGTTGCGGCCAGCAGGCAGCCGGCGACAGTTGCTAGAAATACCCGCATGTTGCTGTCCTAAGCGTCTGAAGGAAAACGGAGTTTGCCCTGTGTTGCGGTAGCAGGGGGCCAGCACTTTGAAGTCCCCAAGCGGCTGCGCATTAAATACACAGGCGCATATGTGATCGTACAACCGCATGCGCTATCATTACGCCGTCTATCACTACTAAACGTACAGGGCATGACAGAGCAGCAGGTACAGCCACGCACCCGGCGCAAGCCGCGCAGTCTGGCGCAGGAACTGGTCACGGTGCTGACCGAGCGCATTCGCAGTGGCCAGCTCAAGCGCGGCGACAAGCTTCCCACCGAATCGCAGATCATGGTCGAGGAAGGCGTCAGCCGCACTGTGGTGCGTGAGGCCATCTCGCGCCTGCAGGCCGCAGGCCAGGTCGAGACACGCCACGGCATCGGCACCTTCGTGCTCGATACGCCCAGCAGCGGCGGTTTCCGTATCGACCCCGCGACCATCGTCACCCTGCGCGAGGTGCTCTCGGTGCTGGAGCTGCGCATCGCCCTGGAAATCGAATCAGCCGGCCTTGCGGCATTGCGCCGTAGCGATGAAGAACTGGCAGGCATGCGCGCTGCGCTCGATGAGCTCAATGAAGGGGCGGCGCACGCCTCTGATGCAGTGTCGGCGGACTTCCAGTTCCACCTGCGCATCGCCCAGGCCAGTGGCAACCACTACTTTGCCGACATCATCCATCACCTGGGCACCAGCATCATCCCGCGTACCCGGTTGAATTCGGCGCGTCTGGCCCATGATGACCAGGCCCATTACATGGGCCGCTTGGTGCACGAACACGAAGCGATCTTCGAGGCGATTGCCCGGCGTGATACCGAGGGGGCGAAAATGGCCATGCGCCTGCACCTGAGCAACAGCCGTGAGCGTTTGCGTCAGGCCCATGAAGAGGCTGAAGCGCAGGGGGGCTGAAACCCTGCGATGGCGTTGATTTGTGGCTGCTGCGCAGCCCATCGCGGCACAGGGCCGCCCCTGCAGGGATCCATTCTGTAAGGCTGGCCTTAAAACGCGAAAAGGGCCGCAAAGCGGCCCTTGTCGATCCAAAGCGAGCGATCAGATCGCCGCATCACTCCACTTGCCATTGACCAGTCGACGCAGCCCAAGCGGGTTGGTGTCACGCAGCGCTTCTGGCAGCAGGGCCTGTGGGTAGTTCTGGTAGCACACCGGGCGCAGGAAGCGGTCGATGGCCAGGGTGCCGACCGAGGTGCCACGGGCATCGGAAGTGGCGGGGTATGGGCCGCCGTGGACCATGGCATCGCACACTTCAACGCCAGTCGGGTAGCCGTTGACCAGAATACGGCCCACTTTTTCTTCCAGCAGCGGCACCAGCCAGGCAAAGGCCTCGAAGTCCTCGGCTTCACCGATCAGCGTGGCGGTCAGCTGGCCACGCAGGCCTTGCAGGGCAGCGCGCAGTTGCGCGTTGTCCGCCACTTCGACTGCGACCGTGGTCGGGCCAAACACTTCTTCCTGCAGCAGCGGGTCAGCGTTTACCAGCAGGCTGGCATCAGCCTTGAACAGCTGGGCGCGTGCCTGGCTGCCTTCCTGTGGCTGGCCTGCCAGGTGCTCGATGCCGGCATGGGCATGCAGGTGTTCAAGCCCACCCACGTAGCTGCGCAGGCCGCCGGCATTGAGCATGGTCTGACCGGCTTGCTGGTCCAGGTGCTGGCCCAGCTCACCCAGCAGCTGGGTGAAGGCGGGGGACTGCAGGCCAATGACCATGCCTGGGTTGGTGCAGAACTGACCAGCGCCCATGCACACCGAACCTGCCAGTTCACGGGCGATTGCCTCGCCACGCTTGGCCAGTGCGCCAGGCAGCACGATCACCGGGTTGATGCTGGACATCTCGGCGAATACCGGGATCGGTTGCGGGCGCTCGGCGGCCATGCGGCACAGGGCGTCACCGCCTTTGAGCGAACCGGTGAAGCCCACTGCCTGAATGGCCGGGTGCTTGACCAGCCATTCGCCGACCCCGCCACCGAACACCATGTTGAACACGCCCTTGGGCATGCCGGTGCGTTCGGCGGCGCGGACGATGGCGCAACCGACCAGGTCGGCGGTGGCCATGTGGCCGCTGTGGGCCTTGAACACCACCGGGCAGCCGGCAGCCAGGGCGGCTGCGGTGTCACCGCCTGCGGTCGAGAACGCCAGCGGGAAGTTGCTGGCGCCGAACACGGCCACCGGGCCTACGCCAATGCGCATCTGACGCAGGTCTACGCGTGGCAGCGGCTGGCGCTCTGGCAGGGCCAGGTCGATGCGTGCACCGAGGTAGTCGCCACGGCGCAGCACTTGGGCGAACAGGCGCATCTGGCCGCTGGTGCGGCCACGTTCGCCCTGGATACGGGCAGCCGGCAGCGCGGTTTCGCGGCAGACGATGGCCACGAAGCTGTCGTCCAGCTCGTCCAGTTCGGCGGCGATGGCTTCGAGGAATTCAGCGCGGCGCGCAGGCGCCAGTTGGCGGAACTCGACAAAGGCCGCGGCGGCGGCCTGGGCGGCCTGGTCTACTTCGCTTTCCAGGGCCTGGGCGAAGCTGTAGGGCAGGGCTTCGCCGGTGGTGGCGTCCAGGCTTTGCAGGCGTTGCTGGCCGGCGGCGCTGCGCTGACCATTGATGAAGTTGTGGCCGAGAATCTCAGGCATGGTGTGCTCCTGTAGTAGCTGAAGGAAGAATGCTATTGGGGCAGGTTCGCTTGACCGTTATGGGGGCGGGCCCCACAACGGTCGCGACACACTGGGAAATCGGGCAGGCGCCGGGCATCAGGTGATCGGCGCCGGGTTGAACAGGGTGATGTCGTTGTGCAATGCGTGTTTTTCGGCCCAGGTCTGTTTGCGGCCGCTGGCCACGTCCAGGTAGTAATGGAACAGTTCCCAGCCTAGCTCCTCGATGCTCGAACGGCCGCTGGCGATGCGCCCGGCGTCGATATCGATGAGGTCCGGCCAGCGCTGTGCAAGCTCGGTGCGGGTGCAGACTTTCACCACCGGCGCCATGGCCAGGCCATAGGGGGTGCCGCGGCCAGTGGTGAACACATGCAGGTTCATGCCGGCAGCCAGTTGCAGGGTGCCGCAGACAAAGTCGCTGGCCGGGGTTGCGCAGAAGATCAGCCCCTTGCGCGAAACGCGCTCGCCAGGGCCGACCACGCCTTGAATGGCACCGCTGCCGGATTTGACGATCGAACCCAGCGATTTTTCGACGATGTTCGACAGCCCGCCCTTTTTGTTGCCAGGCGTGGTGTTGGCGCTGCGGTCGGCTGCGCCCTGTTGCAGGTAGCGGTCGTACCAGTCCATCTCGCGCACCAGCGCTTCGGCCACTTCCGGCGTTTCGGCGCGAGAGGTGAGCATGTAGATGGCGTCGCGCACCTCGGTCACTTCCGAGAACAGCACCGTGGCGCCGGCGCGCACCAGCAGGTCGGCGGCGTAGCCCAGTGCCGGGTTGGCGGTGATGCCGCTGAAGGCGTCACTGCCGCCGCATTGCATGCCCAGGATCAGCTCGCTGGCCGGAACGGTCTCGCGGCGGCGCTGGTTCAGCTTTTTCAGGCGGGTTTCGGCCAGTTGCATGATCTGCTCGATCATCTCGACGAAGCCCAGCGATGCGTCCTGCAGGCGGTATAGCCACGGCTCGCTGAGGTCTACCGATGGGTCGCCTTCGTGCATCACCTGGCCGGCCTGGAGTTTTTCGCAGCCCAGGCTGATGACCAGGGCTTCGCCGCCCAGGTTCGGGTTGCGCGCCAGGTTGCGCACGGTACGGATCGGGATGTAGGCGTCGCGGGCGTTGATTGCCACACCGCAGCCGTAGCTGTGGGTGAGGGCGACCACGTCGTCGACGTTGGGGTATTTGGGCAGCAGTTCGCTGCGGATGCGCTTGACGGCGTGGTCCAGCACGCCGGTCACGCACTGCACGGTGGTGGTGATGCCAAGGATGTTGCGGGTGCCGACAGTGCCGTCGGCGTTGCGGTAGCCCTCGAAGGTAAAGCCTTCGAGCGCTGGCAGCGGCGCGGGGACGGCATCGCAGCGTGGCAGGCTGTCGAGCTCGGGCGCTGCCGGCATGTCCAGTTGATCTTCCTTGACCCAACTGCCTTGCAGCAGGCGCTCACGGGCGTAGCCGATGATCTGGCCGTAGCGGCGCACCGGGGCGCCTTGTTCGATGTCGACGGTGGCGACCTTGTGGCTTTGTGGCACGCCTTCAACCAGGGTCAGGCCGTCGGCGAAACGGGCGCCTTCGCCCAGACCACCGTCGTTGACCACCACCACGACGTTGTCGTCATCGTGCAGGCGGACGTAGCGGGGCGACTCGGAATGTTCGATCAACTGCATGGTCAGGCCCTTCTTGTCATTTCTTTCAGGCTTTTATACGGCCACCGGCGCCGTATGACGGGCGCCGGGGTATTTCAGTTACGGACGGGAGCCGGCAAGTTCTGCCTTGGGTGCTGCTGCATCCTTGGGCACGTCCTTGAGCTCGATGCGCTTGATCGGGCCGACAATCACCAGGTAGCTGAACACCGCCACCAGTGCGTTGGCGCCGACATACACCAGGGCCCACTTGAACGAGCCGGTGGCGTTGATGATGTAGCCGATCACGATAGGCGTGGTGATCGAGGCGATGTTGCCGAAGGTGTTGAACAAACCACCTGACAGGCCGGCGATCTGCTTGGGCGAGGTGTCTGCAACCACGGCCCAGCCCAGTGCACCGATGCCTTTGCCGAAGAAGGCCAGGGTCATGAAGCCCACCACCATCCATTCAGCGTCGACATAGTTGCAGAACACCATGGTGGTGGACAGCAACAGGCCGCAGACGATCGGCAGCTTGCGCGAGAAGGTCAGCGAGTTGCCGCGGCGCAGCAGCCAGTCGGACAGCACGCCACCGAGCACACCACCGATGAAGCCGCAGATGGCCGGCAAGGAGGCGATGATGCCGGCCTTGAGGATGGTCATGCCGCGCTCCTGCACCAGGTACACCGGGAACCAGGTCAGGAAGAAGTAGGTGATGGCGTTGATGCAGTACTGGCCCAGGTAGACGCCCAGCAGCATGCGGCTGGTCAGCAGTTGCTTGATGTAGCCCCATTTCGGGCCATCGTTGCCACGTTTCTGATCCATGTCGACCAGGCCGCCATTCTGCTCGATGTGCTCAAGCTCTGCGGGGCTGATGCGCGGGTGCTGACGAGGGTTGTAGATAGTCTTGAGCCAGACACCGGAGAACAGGATGCCAAGCACGCCCATGACCACGAACACGTGCTCCCAGCCGAAGGTGAACACGATCCAGCCCATGATCGGAGCAAACAGGGCGGTGGCGAAGTACTGCGCCGAGTTGAAAATCGCCGAGGCAGTGCCGCGTTCCTGGGTCGGGAACCAGGCCGCGACGATGCGCGCGTTACCGGGGAACGATGGCGCTTCGGCGAAACCGACCAGGAAACGCAGGGTGAACAGGGTTACCACTGCCCAGGCGATCGGCAGGCCGCCGACGAAACCTTGCAGCAGGGTGAACAGCGACCAAGTGAAAATACTGAAGGCGTAGACGTTTTTCGAGCCGAAACGGTCGAGCAGCCAACCGCCAGGAATCTGACCCGCCACGTAGGCCCAGCCGAACGCCGAGAAGATGTAGCCGAGGGTGATGGCGTCAATGCCAAGGTCTTTTTGCAGGCTGGAGCCGGCAATGGCAATGGTGGCGCGGTCTGCATAGTTGATGGTGGTCACCAGGAACAGCATCAACAGGATCAGGTAGCGCACATGCGTCTTTTTCGCTTGCATGCTGGTAACTCCCACTAGTTATTTTTTTTGCGGGCTTTCGAATTGTATGTCGCACCAGGGCAGGGTGCGGGAACCGCCTCAAGGCCCATCACAGGCAGGTGCCAGCCCCCACATCATCCGTGGAGAGCCAGCCCTGGCTACGATGGACCGCTTAGCGGGTCCGGAGCATCACAGGCCTTGCGGGCCCATCTTGTCCATCAGCGCTGCGAGCATCTCGTACTCTTGTGCGGTCAGGTCGGTCAGCGGGGTACGCACGGGGCCTGCATCGTAACCGGCGAGCTTGGCGCCAGCCTTGACGATGCTCACCGCGTAGCCAGCTTTGCGGTTACGGATTTCCAGGTAGGGCAGGAAGAAATCGTCGATCAGCTTGCCAACGGTTTCGTGATCTTCGCGGGCGATGGCGTGGTAGAAGTCCATCGCGGTCTTCGGTACGAAGTTGAACACGGCCGAGGAGTAAACCGGCACACCCAAGGCTTTGTAGGCCGCAGCATACACTTCTGCGGTCGGCAGGCCGCCCAGGTAGCTGAAACGGTCGCCCAGGCGACGGCGGATCGAAACCATCAGCTCGATATCGCCCAGGCCGTCCTTGTAGCCGATCAGGTTCGGGCAGCGCTCGGCGAGTTGCTCCAGCAGGTCGGCATTCAGGCGGCAGACGTTACGGTTGTAGACCACTACGCCGATGTTGACCGACTTGCACACGGCCTCAACGTGGGCGGCAACGCCGTCCTGGCTGGCTTCGGTCAGGTAGTGCGGCAGCAGCAGCAGGCCCTTGGCGCCCAGGCGCTCGGCTTCTTGAGCGTATTCGATGGCCTGGCGGGTGGAGCCACCAACGCCGGCCAGAATCGGTACCGATGTTGCGCAGGTGTCGACCGCAGTCTTGATCACCTGGCTGTACTCGCTGGCGGCCAGGGAGAAGAACTCACCGGTACCGCCGGCGGCGAACAGCGCGCTGGCGCCGTAAGGGGCGAGCCATTCCAGACGCTTGATGTAGCCCGCCTGGTGGAAGTCGCCCTGGGCATTGAAGTCGGTGACCGGGAAAGACAGCAGGCCGTGGGAGAGGATGGATTTCAGTTCTTGTGGATTCATTGTTGTTAGCATCCTGTGGCGCTTGGGGTGAAGGTTGTTGTTCTGCGTTGGAGGTAAGTTATCGTACAACCTAGCGGATGACTAGTCCCCATCAGCATTTTTTTCCCTTTTCCACCTTGTGACCGGTATTTCAACGTGGCAGCGGGCTTGCCCCGCGGTAGTGCCAGCCCAGGCACAGAGCGGCCACAGCCCATCGCAACGACTCATCAAGTGAGTCATCGTATCTCTTCAAAAAAAGAAAAAAGATCGCGGGGACAGGCACACGCCCGCCGCCCGCTTCCACGGAAGGTGATCTGGGACCAGCAGAGGGTGACCGGGAAGCAGGGGCGACCTTGCGCCGCCCCGCGATCAAAACCTGACGAAGCTTCGGCTGATCAGGCCGCGTGGTGGCGCTTGACCTGGGCCTTGCGCACCTGGGCCCGGCAAGCGTCGCCGAAGGCCTGGAAAATCTTGATCGAGTCGGGGTTCTTCGCTGCCTGCCACTCCGGGTGCCACTGCACCGCGAACAGGAAGGGCGAAATGCTCGGGCCATGAATGGCTTCAACCAGGCCGTCTTCGGCGTGGGCGATAGGCTCAAGGCCAGCGCCCAGGTTGCGCAGGCCCTGGCCGTGCAGCGAGTTGACGCGGATCTGGTCGGTGCCGAGCACGTCTTGCAGCCAGCTGCCCGGCTGGATGTTCACCGCATGCACTTGGGCATACTGCACATCGACCGGGTCTTCGGGGTTTTCGCGGTGGTCATTGAAACCCGGCTCGGCGTAGACCTTCTGGTAAATGTCACCGCCCAGCGCCACGTTGATTTCCTGCATGCCGCGGCACACGCCGAAAATGGGCAGGCCACGCTTGAGGGCGGCCTTGACCAGCGGGATATCGAACAAGTCGCGCTGTGGGTCCTGGCCTTTGCCCGGCGTTTGGTTTTCCTGGCCGTAGAGGGCCGGGTCGATGTTGCTGCCCGCGCCGGTGAGGTAAACGCCGTCGGCCATGTCCAGGTACGACTCAAGGTCGTCGATGCCGCAGCAGGTGGGCACCAGCACCGGCACGCACTCGGAAAACTCGACCAGCGGGGTGATGTATTTGTGGGTCATGACCTGATAGTCATGGCCTTTGCGCTCCTGGCTGCCCATGGTCATCAATACGACGGGTTTGCGCAGGGCGGGTTGTTTATTGCCAATGTTGCTGTTGGACATATGTCACCTTGGGACAGGTCGTGCCTGTCGTTGTTGTGCAGGCGCAGAGCCGGAGCCAGCGATGCAGCCTGTGGCCCCGAGCACTGCCGGTTCGCTGTTGCAGCGATACCGGTCGGGGCCTGAGATGTAGCTTGCCAGAGCCGTTCGATATGTCAAACGAGTGGCATGGCCTTAAGGGGAGGGTTTTCGGGGGGTGTAGGTGTTCGGCGCCTTGATCGGCAAGGGTTTGGCAGGGGATTGGGTCAATAATATTTAACGATGCAGTTGGGTCTTTGCGTGGCTGCAATGTCCAGCGTGTCTGTCCACCCGAAAATGCGCTCGAGTGCAGTGTTGAGGCGGCCTCATCGCGGGGCAAGCCCGCTCCCACAAAAGCAGCTTTACATGCATTCTGTGGAAGATCACCCAGCCGTTTGGGCTGCGCTTTCGCGCAGAGAGCTGGGCGGCGTGGGAGCGGGCTTTGCTCCGCGATGGGCCGCAAAGCGGCCCGGCAAGCCCTCGCGCGTCAACTCTCCAGCGCTGCTGGCTGGCTTTGACAGCCACACCCCATTCGCGGGACAGTCCCCTCATTGCGCTGTTGCTGAAACAATACCTATAAAGGAGCACCAGATGTCCGCGTCTTCCGCAAGCCCCGCAATACGCTTGCCCTTCGATGAGCTGCAGCAACTGTTAGGGGCCATTTTCCAGCACCATGGCTGCAGCGAGAAAGTGGCCGCTGCACTGGCCTGTAACTGCGCCAGCGCGCAACGCGATGGCGCCCATAGCCATGGGGTATTCCGCATGCCCGGCTATGTTTCGACGCTGGCAAGTGGCTGGGTCAACGGCCAGGCAGAGCCCAAGGTAACCGATGTGGCTGCAGGCTATGTGCGGGTGGACGCCGCGGGTGGCTTCGCTCAGCCGGCACTGGCGGCGGCGCGCCCGTTGCTGGTGAGCAAGGCGCGCAGTGCCGGCATCGCGGTGCTGGCCATCCACAATTCCCATCACTTCGCTGCCCTGTGGCCAGATGTCGAGCCGTTTGCCGATGAGGGGCTGGTTGCCCTGAGCGTGGTCAACAGCATGACCTGCGTGGTCCCCCACGGCGCGCACAAGCCATTGTTCGGCACTAACCCGATTGCCTTCGCCGCCCCGTGCGCCGGCCATCCGCCGATCGTGTTCGATATGGCCACCAGCGCCATGGCCCATGGCGATGTGCAGATCGCCGCCCGCGCCGGGCAGGCCTTGCCTGAGGGAATGGGCGTCGATGCCGACGGCCAGCCGACCACCGACCCGCAGGCGATACTGGACGGCGGCGCGCTGTTGCCGTTTGGCGGCCACAAAGGCTCGGCGCTGTCGATGATGGTCGAGCTGCTGTCGGCAGCCCTGACTGGCGGCAATTTCTCCTGGGAGTTCGACTGGGCCGGCCATCCAGGCGCAAAGACGCCCTGGACCGGGCAACTGATCATCGTTATCGACCCCAGCAAGGCCGAGGGCGAGCGCTTTGCCCAACGCAGCCGGGCGATGGTCGAGCAGATGCACGCCGTGGGGCTGACGCGCCTGCCCGGCGAGCGGCGTTACCGCGAGCGCGAAATCGCGAGCAGGGAAGGGGTGGCGTTGAGTGCAGAGGAACTCGCCGGGCTGAACGCGCTGCTGCGCTGAGCGGGCCTTTGCAGCCCTGCACCCAGCGCCTTGCACATCAGTGATGTTCCTCGCGCCGCACAGCGGGTATGCTCCGTGCAGCCTTTCCCGAACTGTCCTGATTTCCAAGGAGCTGCACGCTGTGTTCAAACATGTCGATGCCTATGCCGGCGACCCGATCCTCTCGCTGATGGAGACTTTCAAGGCCGATCCCCGTGCCGACAAGGTCAACCTGAGTATCGGCCTGTATTACGACGAAGCCGGTGTAGTGCCGCAGTTGGCGGCGGTGGCCCAAGTTGAGCAACGCCAGGCCGGCCAGCCACACGCAGCCTCGCTGTACCTGCCAATGGAAGGCCTGGCCGCCTATCGCCAGGCCATCCAGGCGCTGCTGTTCGGTGCCGACCACCCGGCAGTCACCGCCGGTCGCGTGGCCACCGTGCAGACCGTCGGCGGCTCCGGCGCGCTGAAAGTCGGCGCCGACTTCCTCAAGCGCTACTTCGCAGGCTCCGAGGTTTGGGTGAGCAACCCAACCTGGGACAACCACCGGGCAATTTTCGAGGGCGCGGGCTTCAAGGTGAATACCTACCCGTACTTCGATGACGCCACCCGCGGCGTCGACTTCGACGGCATGCTGGCCACGCTGAACACCCTAGGTAAAAACAGCATCGTGCTGCTGCACCCGTGCTGCCACAACCCAACCGGCGTAGACCTCGACCAGCAGCAATGGCAGCAAGTGGTCGAAGTGGTCAAGGCTCGCGAGCTGATCCCGTTCCTTGACATCGCCTACCAAGGCTTCGGTGAAGGCCTGGTCGAAGATGCCTTCGCCATCCGCGAAATGGCCCGTGCCGGTGTGCCGTGCCTGGTGAGCAACTCGTTCTCGAAAATCTTCTCGCTGTACGGCGAGCGGGTCGGCGGTTTGTCGATAGTCTGTGACGACGTGGCAACCGCAGGCAGCGTGCTGGGCCAGCTCAAGGCTACTGTCCGGCGCAACTACTCGAGCCCGCCTGCGTTTGGTGCGCAGTTGGTGGCGGGTGTGCTGGGTGATGCCGCGCTCAACGCCCAGTGGGCGGCTGAGGTCGAGGTCATGCGCAAGCGTATCCTCGACATGCGTCAGGGCCTGGTTGACCTGCTCGGCGAGCTGCTGCCTGGCGAGGACTTCCAGTTCTTCCTGCGCCAGCGCGGCATGTTCAGCTACACAGGTTTCAGTGTCGAGCAGGTGCGTCGCCTGCGTGACGAGTTCGGCGTTTACCTGATCGACAGCGGCCGTGTGTGCATGTCGGGCCTGCGTCCGGCCAACCTGCGCCAGGTTGCTGAAGCCTTTGCGGCGGTGCACCAGAAGGGCTGAGCCACGGGGCAAGCCTGCATTGGCCTCATCGCAGGCTGTCGCCAGCTCCCACAGTTCGAACTTGCTCAGCCTTGATGTCGGGGGCTGGCCCAGAACCTGTGGGAGCTGGCGCTAGCCTGCGATAAGGCCGGTGCAGGGTTTCACGCTTCTCAGCTCTGAAACCCGCTTTGTTGTACAGACAAGTGCAACCGCCCTTCGGACAGGGCTTCCCCAAGTGCAACCTTTGCATGCACAATCGCGCCCCTCTTTATCCGGTTGAGTTGTGCGAATCGTTTGTTTCGCCATTCTCAGCCTGTTGCAGTCTTGCGAGTGGAGCGTCACCCGGAATGAATGAGCAGGCCTCAAGCGTTGAGCAACGCTTTACAGAATCGACACCCGCCACCCTTGGCGATTGGTCGCGTCACGACACTACCTGGATGCTGGGCCTGTTCGGCACAGCCATCGGCGCCGGCACCTTGTTCCTGCCGATCAACGCCGGCCTGGGCGGTTTCTGGCCGCTGCTGATCCTCGCTGCACTGGCGTTCCCGATGACCTATTTCGCCCACCGCGGCCTGACGCGCTTCGTGCTGTCTGGGCGCAGCGATGGCGACATCACCAAGGTGGTCGAGGAACACTTCGGCATTACCGCCGGTGCAATGATCACCGTGCTGTACTTCTTTGCAATTTTTCCGATCCTGCTTATTTATAGCGTGGCCCTGACCAACACCGTCAGCAGCTTCCTGGAGCACCAACTGCACATCGCGCCGCCACCGCGTGCGCTGTTGTCATTCGTGCTGATTCTGGGCCTGCTGGCCATCGTGCGCTGCGGCGAGCAGGCCACGGTGAAAGTCATGAGCCTGCTGGTGTATCCGTTCATCGTCGCGTTGGCGCTGCTGGCGCTGTACCTGGTGCCGCACTGGACGGGCGGTATTCTCGACACCGCGACCCAGGTGCCGACCGGCTCGGCGTTCCTGCACACCGTGTGGCTGGCTATTCCGGTGATGGTGTTTTCGTTCAACCATTCACCGATCATCTCGGCCTTTGCCGTGGACCAGAAGCGCCGCTATGGCGACCACGCCGATCAGCGCAGCGGCCAGATTTTGCGCCGTGCGCACCTGTTGATGGTGCTGATGGTGCTGTTCTTTGTATTCAGCTGCGTGCTCACCTTGAGCAGCGTTCAGCTGGCCGAGGCCAAGGCGCAGAACCTGTCGATCCTGTCCTACCTGGCCAACCATTTCGAGCAGCCGACCATCGCCTTTGCAGCGCCCCTGATTGCGTTCATTGCCATTGCCAAGTCGTTCCTGGGCCACTACATCGGTGCCAGCGAAGGCCTCAAGGGCATGATCCTCAAGACCGGCCTGCGCCCAGGCGCCAAGGCCATGGACCGCACCGTCGCTGCGCTGATGCTGGTGGTGTGCTGGATCGTCGCCACCCTCAACCCAAGCATTCTGGGCATGATCGAATCGCTCGGCGGCCCGATCATCGCGGTGCTGCTGTTCCTGATGCCGATGTACGCCATCCGCCGCGTACCCTCGATGCGCAAGTACAGTGGCGCGCTGTCCAACCTGTTCGTTGTGGTCGTCGGCCTGGTTGCGCTGACCTCGGTGGTTTACGGCTTGCTGGCCTGACGTATCGTTGCTGTAAGACATGTCCGGGTGTGCTGTAGCCACCCGGACATTTTTTTGTCCACAGGAATTGTCCGGCAATAAAACAATTTCCCCTCTGCTTATAGGCACTTGCACGCCTTCATGCTTAACTCTGGTTCCTTTTCCCCACCTCGCATGAAGGATTTCGCAATGGCTCAAGTGACTCTCAAAGGCGGCCCGGTACAAGTCAACGGCACCCTGCCACAGGTTGGCGCCCAGGCACCTGCTTTCTCGCTGGTTGCTGGCAACCTGGCTGACACCTCGCTGAAAGATTTCGCCGGCAAGCGCAAAGTGCTGAACATCTTCCCAAGCGTCGACACCCCAACCTGCGCCACCTCGGTGCGCAAGTTCAACGCCCAGGCCAACGACGTGGCCAATACCGTGGTGCTGTGCATCTCGGCCGACCTGCCATTCGCCCAGGCACGCTTCTGCGGCGCTGAAGGCCTGGAAAACGTGAAGAACCTGTCGACCCTGCGTGGCCGCGAGTTCCTCGAAAACTACGGCGTTGCCATCGCCGACGGCCCACTGGCCGGCCTTGCCGCCCGCGCCGTCGTGGTGCTGGATGAAAACGACAAGGTGCTGCACAGCGAGCTGGTTGGCGAAATTGCCGAAGAGCCGAACTACGACGCCGCACTGGCTGTCCTGAAGTAACGGCTTCTGCCACGGCGAGTTCGCCTGTTACTCGCTGATAACGGCCCGGAACCTGTTCCGGGCCGTTTTCGTTTAAAGTTCACACCCTTGGCATCGTCAGCCGAAGGTAAATCACTGGTAAAGCTCCTTTGCTTATCCAATGCCAGTGCTTATCGTTCACCCTCGCCACGCCCGTCCTTTTCTGAACAAGGTTCGTTCGACCCATGCAAGTGTCCAATTCCCGTACCTCTCGTCGCTGGCTGTTCGGCCTGCTGATCCTGCTGCTGGTGGCCCTGCTGGCCTGGTGGCTGTGGCCCGCAACGACTGCTGACCAGCATGCCCCTGGTGGCCGGGCGGGCAAGGGCGGGCGGCCAGGGTTCGGCGCTTCGGCAGACCCGGTGCCGGTACGCGTCGAACCTGTGAAAGTCGGCGATTTCCCGCTGTACTACAAGGCGCTGGGCACCGTTACCGCCACCAACACGGTCAATGTGCGCAGCCGGGTGGCAGGGGAACTGGTGAAGATCCACTTCAAGGAAGGCCAGCAGGTCAAGGCCGGCGACCTGCTCGCCGAAATCGACCCACGCCCGTACCGCATCGCCTTGCAACAGGCCGAAGGTACCCTGGCGCAAAACCAGGCACAGTTGCAAAACGCCCAGGTGGACCTGGCCCGCTATAAAGGCCTGTACGCCGAAGACAGCATCGCCAAACAGACCCTCGACACCGCTCAGGCGCAGGTTGCGCAGTTCCAGGGGCTGGTCAAGACCAACCAGGCGGCAGTCAACGATGCCCGCCTGAACCTCGACTTCACCCAGATTCGTGCACCTTTGAGCGGCCGTCTGGGCCTGCGTCAGCTCGACCTGGGCAACCTGGTTGCGGCCAACGACACCACCGCGCTGGTGGTGATCACCCAGACCGAGCCGATCAACGTCGCTTTCACCCTGCCTGAAACCGAGCTCGATACCGTGCTCGAACGCTACCGCAGCGGCGCAAGCCTGGCGGTCGAGGCCTGGGACCGTGGCGACCGCAAGCTGCAGGCCAGCGGTGTGCTGGGCAGCCTCGATAACCAGATCGACACCACCACTGGCACTTTGAAATTCAAAGGCACGTTCCAGAACAAGGACCATGCGCTGTTCCCCAACCAGTTCGTCAACGTGCGCCTGCTGGCCGACACCCTCAAACAGGTGGTACTGGCCCCGGCAGCGGCTATCCAGTTTGGCAACGACGGCACCTTCGCCTATGTGGTCAACCAGGAGAACACGGTGAACATCCGCAAACTCAAGGTGGGGCCGAGCGATGGTCAGAACAGTGTGATCCTCGAAGGCCTGGCCGCAGGCGACCGGTTGGTGCTCGAAGGCACCGACCGCCTGCGTGAGGGCACCAAGGTCGAGGTGGTCGAAGACAGCGCGCAAGTGCCGACCACCCCTGGCCAGCACTTGCAGGGCCAGGACGCCAAAGGCTCGGCAGACAGCGCTGAATCGGGCAGCAAGGCTGGCGCATGAACCTCTCTCGCCTGTTCATCCTGCGCCCGGTCGCAACCACGCTGAGCATGCTGGCCATCGTTCTGGCTGGCCTGATTGCCTACAAGATGCTGCCGGTGGCAGCCTTGCCCCAGGTCGATTACCCGACCATCCGCGTCATGACCCTGTACCCCGGCGCCAGCCCGCAGGTGATGACCAGTGCTGTCACCGCGCCGCTCGAACGCCAGTTCGGGCAAATGCCGGGCCTGGAACAGATGGCCTCGACCAGCTCCGGCGGCGCCTCGGTGCTGACCCTGCGTTTCAGCCTCGACATGAACATGGATGTCGCCGAGCAGCAGGTGCAGGCGGCCATCAACGCGGCCAGCAACCTGCTGCCCAGCGACCTGCCGGCGCCGCCGGTGTACAACAAGGTCAACCCGGCCGACACCCCGGTGCTGACCCTGGCCATTTCGTCGAAAACCATGCCGTTGCCCAAGCTCAACGACCTGGTCGATACCCGTGTTGCGCAGAAAATCGCGCAGATCAGCGGCGTCGGCATGGTCAGTATCGCCGGCGGTCAGCGCCAGGCGGTACGCATCAAGGTCAACGTCGATGCCCTGGCCGCCAATGGCCTGAACCTGGATGACGTGCGCACCTTGATCGGCGCTTCCAACGTCAACCAGCCCAAGGGTAACTTCGATGGCCCGACGCGGGTGTCGATGCTCGATGCCAACGACCAGCTACGTTCGCCCGAGGAGTACGCCAACCTCATCCTCAAATACAGCAACGACGCGCCGTTGCGCCTGAGGGACGTCGCCGAAATCGTCGACGGTGCCGAGAACGAGCGCCTGGCCGCCTGGGCCAACAAGAACGAAGCGGTGCTGCTGAATGTCCAGCGTCAGCCGGGTGCCAACGTCATCGATGTGGTCGACCGCATCAAGCAGATGCTGCCGTCGATCACCGACAACCTGCCCGCGGGCCTGGATGTCAGCGTGCTGACCGACCGTACCCAGACCATCCGCGCAGCCGTGCGCGACGTGCAGCATGAACTGCTGTTCGCCATTGCCCTGGTGGTCATGGTGACGTTCCTGTTCCTGCGCCGGGTCAGTGCCACCATCATTCCCTCGATTGCAGTGCCGCTGTCGCTGATCGGCACCTTCGGGGTGATGTACCTGGCGGGCTTCTCGGTCAACAACCTGACCCTGATGGCGCTGACCATCGCCACCGGCTTTGTGGTCGATGATGCCATCGTCATGCTGGAGAACATTTCGCGCCACATCGAAGAAGGGCAGACGCCGATGCAGGCGGCGCTCAAGGGCGCCCGGCAGATCGGCTTCACCTTGATCTCGCTGACGTTCTCGCTGATCGCGGTGCTGATTCCGCTGCTGTTCATGGCCGATGTGGTCGGGCGCCTGTTCCGTGAGTTCGCCATCACCCTGGCAGTGGCCATTCTGATTTCGCTGGTAGTGTCCCTGACCCTGACGCCGATGATGTGCGCGCGGCTGCTCAAGCGTGAACCCAAGGAAGAGGAGCAAAGCCGCTTCTACCGCGCCAGCGGCGCCTGGATCGATTGGCTGATCAAGCACTATGCCACCGGCCTGACCTGGGTGCTCAAGCGCCAGCCGCTGACCTTGCTGGTGGCGGTGGCAACCCTGGCGCTGACCGTGGTGCTGTACCTGATAGTGCCCAAGGGGTTCTTCCCGGTGCAGGACACCGGTGTCATCCAGGGCATCTCCGAAGCGCCCCAGGCCACCTCGTTCGCCGCCATGAGCCAGCGCCAGCAGTCCTTGGCTGATGTCATCCTCAAGGACCCGGCGGTGCAGAGCCTGTCGTCGTATATCGGCGTCGATGGCGACAACGCCACGCTCAACAGCGGTCGCCTGCTGATCAACCTCAAGCCCCATGGCGAGCGCGATGTCAGCGCCGCCGAAGTGATCACCCGGCTGCAGCCGCAGCTCGACCGGCTGGTGGGTATCCGCCTGTTCATGCAGCCGGTGCAGGACCTGAGCATCGAGGACCGGGTCAGCCGCACCCAGTACCAGTTCAGCCTCAGCTCCCCAGACGCCGAGATGCTGGCCGAATGGTCGGGCAAACTGGTGCAGGCGCTGCAGCAGCGCAGCGAGTTGCAGGATGTGGCCAGCGACCTGCAGGACAAGGGCCTGCAAGTGTACCTGGTGATCGACCGGGACATGGCCAGCCGCCTGGGCATCAGCGTGTCGCAGATTACCAACGCGCTGTACGATGCGTTCGGCCAACGGCAGATTTCCACCATCTATACCCAGGCCAGCCAGTACCGCGTGGTGTTGCAGTCGCAGACCGCCGCCAGCCTTGGCCCCAAGGCCCTGGAATCGGTCCATGTGAAAGCCGCAGATGGCGGCCAGGTGCGCCTGTCGGCGCTGGCGCGTATCGAACAGCGCCAGGCGCAACTGGCCATCTCGCATATCGGCCAGTTCCCGGCGGTGATGATGTCGTTCAACCTGGCCCACGGCTCGTCGCTGGGCGAGGCGGTGCAGGTGATCGAGCAGGTGCAGAAGGACATCGGCATGCCGCTGGGCGTGCAGACGCGCTTCCAGGGCGCCGCCGAAGCGTTCCAGGCCTCGCTGTCGAGCACCTTGCTGCTGGTTCTGGCGGCCGTGGTCACCATGTATATCGTGCTGGGGGTGCTGTACGAAAGCTACGTGCACCCGGTGACCATCCTGTCCACGCTGCCCTCGGCGGCGGTGGGGGCGTTGCTGGCGTTGCTACTTAGCGGCAATGACCTGGGCATGATTGCCATCATCGGCATCATCCTGTTGATTGGTATCGTCAAGAAGAACGCGATCATGATGATCGACTTTGCGCTTGAGGCCGAGCGCAACCAAGGCATGAGCCCCCAGGATGCGATCTACCAGGCGGCGTTGCTGCGCTTCCGGCCAATCCTCATGACCACGCTGGCGGCCTTGTTTGGGGCGGTGCCGCTGATGCTTGCCACCGGCTCCGGCGCCGAGCTGCGTCAGCCGCTGGGCCTGGTGATGGTCGGCGGGCTGTTGGTCAGCCAGGTGCTGACGCTGTTCACCACGCCGGTCATCTACCTGTACTTCGACCGCCTGGCACGCCGTTGGCGCCCGGCAGCGGACATGCAGAAGGCTGACGCATGAACCTGTCCGGCCCATTCATCCGCCGCCCGGTAGCAACGATGCTGCTGAGCCTGGCGATCATGCTGCTGGGGGCGGTGAGCTTCAACCTGCTGCCGGTGTCGCCGTTGCCGCAGATGGACTTCCCGGTCATCGTGGTCAGCGCCAACCTGTCTGGCGCCAGCCCTGAAGTGATGGCTTCCACCGTGGCCACGCCGCTTGAGCGCAAGCTGGGCAGCATCGCCGGCGTTACCACGCTGACCAGCAGCTCCAACCAGGGCTCGACTCGGGTGATCATCGGCTTCGAGCTGGGCCGCGACATCGACGGTGCGGCCCGTGAGGTGCAGGCGGCCATCAACGCCTCGCGCAACCTGTTGCCCAGCGGCATGCGCAGCATGCCCACCTACAAGAAGATCAACCCTTCGCAGGCGCCGATCATGGTGCTCTCGCTCACCTCAGCGGTGCTGGCCAAGGGGCAGTTGTACGATTTGGCCGACACCATTCTGTCGCAGAGCCTGGCTCAGGTCAGCGGGGTAGGGGAAGTGCAGATCGGCGGCAGCTCCTTGCCTGCCGTGCGTATCGAACTGGAGCCGCAATTGCTCAACCAGTACGGGCTGGCCCTGGACGATGTGCGCACAGCGGTTGCCAATTCCAACCAGCGCCGGCCGATGGGCTTTGTCGAAGACCAGGAGCGCAACTGGCAGGTGCGTGCCAATGACCAATTGGAAAAGGCTGAAGACTACAAGCCCATCGTCATTCGCCAGCAAGACGGCGCCATTCTGCGCCTGTCCGATGTAGCCAAGGTCAGCGATGGCGTCGAAAACCGCTATAACAGCGGCTTCTTCAACGACCAGGCCGCGGTGCTGCTGGTGGTCAACCGCCAATCCGGCGCCAACATCATCCAGACCGTCGAGCAGATCAAGGCGCAGATCCCGGCCTTGCAGTCGCTGCTGCCGGCAAGCGTCAAGCTCGATATCGCCATGGACCGCTCGCCGGTGATCAAGGCCACCTTGAAAGAGGCCGAACACACCTTGTTGATCGCCGTGGTGCTGGTCATCTTGGTGGTCTACCTGTTCCTCGGCAACTTCCGCGCCTCGCTGATCCCAAGCCTTGCGGTACCGGTGTCGCTGGTCGGCACCTTTGCGGTGATGTACCTGTGCGGGTTTTCACTGAACAACCTGTCGTTGATGGCGCTGATCCTGGCTACGGGCCTGGTGGTGGACGATGCCATCGTGGTACTGGAGAACATCTCGCGGCACATCGAAAACGGCGAAAACCCCATGAGCGCCGCCTACAAGGGCGCCAAAGAGGTTGGTTTTACCCTGCTGTCGATGAACGTGTCGCTGGTGGCAGTGTTCGTCTCGATCCTGTTCATGGGCGGCATCGTGCGCGGGCTGTTCAAGGAGTTTTCCATCACCTTGGCAGCGGCGATCATCGTTTCTCTGGTGGTGTCGCTGACCCTTACGCCGATGCTCTGTTCACGCTGGCTGAAGGTGCATGGGCCGCAGCAACAGACGCGCCTGCAACGCTTCAGCGACCGCATTCACCAGCGCATGGTTGACGGCTATGACAAGAGCCTGGGCTGGGCGCTGCGCCATCGCCGCCTGACGCTGTTGAGCCTGTTGGCGACCATCGTGCTCAATGTGGTGCTGTATGTGGTGGTGCCCAAAACCCTGATGCCGCAGCAGGACACCGGCCAGTTGCAGGGCTTTGTGCGTGGCGACGACGGCCTGTCTTTCAGCGTTATGCAGCCGAAGATGGAAATCTACCGCCGGGCGCTGCTCAAGGACCCTGCGGTGCAAAGCGTGGCGGGGTTCATCGGCGGCAACAGCGGTACCAACAATGCCTTCGTGCTGGTGCGCCTGAAACCCATCGGCGAACGCAAGGAAGATGCACAGAAAGTGATCGAGCGCCTGCGCAAGGAGCTGCCGAAGGTGCCCGGTGGGCGTTTGTACCTGATGGCCGACCAGGACTTGCAACTGGGCGGTGGCGGCCGTGACCAAAGCACCTCGCAGTACCTCTATACCCTGCAGAGCGGCGACCTTGCGGCGCTGCGCGAGTGGTTCCCGAAAGTGGTTGCCGAGCTGCGCAAATTGCCCGAACTCACCGCTATCGACGCCCGTGACGGTGCCGGCACCCAACAGGTGACCTTGGTGGTCGACCGCGACCAGGCCAAGCGCCTCGGCATCGACATGGACATGGTCACCACGGTGCTCAACAACGCCTATAGCCAGCGGCAGATCTCCACCATCTACGACAGCCTCAACCAGTACCAGGTGGTGCTTGAAATCAACCCACGCTATGCCTGGGACCCAAGCACGCTGGAGCAGGTGCAGGTGATCACCGCCGAGGGGGCACGGGTGCCGTTGTCGAGCATTGCCCGCTATGAGAACACCCTGGCCAACGACCGCGTCAGCCACGAGGACCAGTTTGCTTCCGAGGACATCGCTTTCGATGTCGCTGAAGGCTACAGCCCGGACCAGGCCATGGCGGCGCTGGAGCGTGCGGTGGCCAAGCTTGGCTTGCCGGAGTCGGTCATCGCCAAGCTTGGCGGCACCGCCGATGCCTTCAGCAAGACCGCCGAAGGCCAGCCATTCATGATCCTGGGTGCCTTGTTGCTGGTGTATCTGGTGTTGGGCATTCTCTACGAGAGCTACATTCACCCGTTGACCATCCTCAGCACCTTGCCCTCGGCCGGGGTCGGGGCGTTGCTTGCGCTGTACCTCACCGGCGGGCAGTTCAGCCTGATTTCGCTGCTGGGGCTGTTTCTGCTGATTGGTGTAGTGAAGAAAAACGCCATTCTGATGATCGACCTGGCGCTGCAACTTGAGCGCAACGAGGGCTATTCGCCTGAAGAGTCGATCCGTCGCGCGTGTTTGCTGCGCCTGCGGCCAATCCTGATGACCACGCTGGCGGCAATGCTCGGCGCGCTGCCGTTGCTGCTGAGCAGCGCCGAGGGCGCCGAAATGCGCCAGCCGCTGGGCCTGACCATTCTTGGCGGGCTGGTGTTCAGCCAGGTGCTGACGCTCTATACAACGCCTGTGGTCTACCTGTACCTCGACCGCCTGCGCCACCGTTTCAACCGTTGGCGCGGCGTGCGCACCGACGCTGCCCTGGATACCCCGCTATGACTTTTGCCCATTCTCCACTGCACCGTGCCCTGCAAATGCTCACTGCGGGTCGCGGTTCGCGCCTGGCAGGCGCCGGCCTATGCCTGGTGATGCTCAGCGCCTGCACCCTGAGCCCTGACTACCAGCGCCCTGAACTCGCCACCCCGGCGCAGTTCAAACAGGCCGAAGGCTGGACCCAGGCCAACCCGTCCGACGCCATTGCCCGTGGGGCCTGGTGGGAGCTGTATGGCGATGCCCAGCTCAATGCGCTGGTCGAGGAGCTAAACCGCAGCAACCAGACCGTCGCACAGGCCGAAGCCCAGTACCGCCAGGCCCAGGCCCTGGTGCGCAGCAGCCGCGCTTCGCTGTTCCCGTCCCTTGAGCTGTCTGCCGGCAAGACCCGCTCGGCGCAGGGCACCGGCAGCTCCAGCTCGAGCCTGTCGAACAACAGCAGCGGCATCCGCGACACCTACAACGCCCAGTTAGGCGTGAGTTGGGAAGTCGACCTGTGGGGCAAGCTGCGCGAAACCCTCAATGCCAACCAGGCCAGCGCCCAGGCAAGCCTTGCCGACATGGCGGCTATCCGCCTGAGCCAGCAGTCGGAGTTGGTGCAGAACTACCTGCAACTGCGGGTGATTGACGAACAGAAGCGCCTGCTCGAAGCCACCGTGGCCGCCTACGAACGGTCGCTGAAAATGAACCAGAACCAGTACCGCGCAGGGGTTGCCGGCCCGGATGCGGTGGCGCAGGCGCGTACCCAGCTCAAAAGTACCCAGGCCGACCTGATCGACCTGGCCTGGCAGCGCGCACAGTACGAAAACGCCATCGCGGTACTGATGGGCAAGGCACCGGCCAATTTCGCCCTGGCGGCCACCCAGAGCATCCCGACGCTGCCGCAGATCCCTGTGGCGCTGCCGTCGCAATTGCTGGAAAGGCGCCCCGACATCGCCGCTGCCGAGCGCAGCGTGATGGCCGCCAATGCCAATATCGGCGTGTCCCGCGCGGCGTACTTCCCGGACCTGTCGCTGAGCATGAGCGGCGGCTATTCCAGCAGCAGTTTCAACAACTGGATCGAACTGCCCAACCGCTTCTGGTCGGTCGGCCCGCAGTTGGCGCTGACCCTGTTCGACGCCGGCAAACGCAGCGCCGAGGTGGACCGCACGGTGGCCGTCTACGACCAGACCGTCGCCCAGTACCGCCAGACCGTGCTGGACGGGTTCAAGGAGGTCGAGAACTACCTGGTGCAGTTGAAGGTGTACGCCGATGAAGCCGTGGTGCGCCAAGAGGCGCTGGAGGCTGCCCGCGAATCGTTGCGGTTGACCGAGAACCAGTACAAGGCCGGGCTTATCGGCTATCTGGACGTGGTCAACGTGCAGACCACGGCCCTGAGCAACGAGCGCAGTGCGCTGACGCTGCTGCAGGGGCGTTTGCTTGCCAGCGTGCAGTTGATTGCGGCATTGGGTGGGGGGTGGGATGAGCAGCGGGCGTTTGCCGCAGAACAAGCAGACTGACCCCCCCATCGGTGCCGGTTCGTGTCAGGAGCCGGTACCTTGGATGCCTCTGGCCCGCAATTGTGCTGAAGGGATAGAGGCAAGGTCTTTGATTGTTTTTTGCTCGATGAGTGTATTCCAATCGCTCGATCTGCAAAGAGCTTGGCGCTACGTTGAATTAAGTCTGACGGGGATGTTTTTTAGTCGGGTTATCTTTTTGAGCGTGTTCGTTTCAAATCTATATTCTAGTCTGTGGAGGGTGATCTTTATTCTTTTCTCTTGATGGAAGCCATTCTGCTAAGCCAAGAACTTGCTAATCCACGTTGGCGTGGATTGAGTTCGTGTTTGACATAGATTGAAGACGCAGATCGTCCGGCCTGCCTCGCTGTAACGATTTCTCTTCTGATTTCGTTGGTTTTTTCTAAAGTAAGCGGCTTCCATGGCTGATCGTTTTTGTCTATCACTTCTAATATGGCGCTGGCAGTGGCCGCCGATATCTGATCTACACTACGATCCCCACGGCTTCTCCTAGCGTAGCCCTGAGGTTCAGCGTTCGGTTGCGGAGCGGGGTGACTAGGTTGAACTACTGGTCTAGGAGTCTCTGCGCGGGGTGGACTCACAGGTCTAGGAGTCACTGCGCGGGGTGGACTCACTGGTCTAGGAGTCACTGCGCGGCTAGTATTGGGCGAGGTTGATTGATGGGGCATTTGGACATAATCGGGAGTGGAAAAGATATCGTTGATATGAGGCGACGGTGACCTAGAGCGAGAGAGTGTGTTGCTGGAAATCGGGGATACCGATCTACTTCTAGGTGGTGTGATGAGCGATGCTGATGAACGACTGGGTCTTAGCATAAAGCCTGATGGATCAGAGTAATTGACAGGGTCTGCGCCACAATAGCCATAGCTGTTGATGTCGCCTGCGCCGAAAGGGCTATATGAAAAATCTGGGCTGTAGAAGCGCATCAATATAGTACTAAAAATACGTACACCATTTCCTAGAAGATAAGCATGTGGGAAAAAAATGCGCAGTTGCCCGGTGAAGCCTTGTATAGTTGCGTCATCGTTCCTGCTGTAGCCGTAGGGTGTGTAAGCAACTGGCAGAGCACCCAATGCCAACGGACAAATCGGAGACTCCATGGCATCGCATCCGAGTAATGCGTACACCGTCGAAGATTGATACTGTATGGCCTGCGCCAAGGGCATCGACCCAGATCGGAACAGTTGGATCTTCTGCCTTTCGTCAATCAATGTTGTGGGTTGTTCGCCTAAATAGAACACCGAAACTCTGTCAGCCATGGGGGCACCCCCACCCGGGTAAGTGTCGTTTCAGTTTGAACAACTCTAGCCTCAACCGAAACTGGCAAATCTATCAGGCGACCGCCGCACAAAAGCGTTAGTCGTTTCAGGCGAGCTATCAATACCTCGATTCACCCAGCCTTGCGCAAGGTCAAGTTGATCCGTCGCTCGCCCAGGCGCGGATGCACGCCAGGCTTGACCGGCATCACTCCATGAAAGCGCAGCCGGTCTTCGCCGCCCCACACCAGTATGTCCCCATGATTGAGGGCGATACGTTGGGGCCGATCACCGCGTTGCAGGCCACCGAACAGAAACACTGCCGGCAGCCCCAGAGAAATCGACACGATAGGCTGGCTGACGTCTTGTTCGTCGCGGTCCTGGTGCAGGCTCAGGCCAGTGCCGGGCAGGTAGTGGTTGATCAGGCAGGCGTCAGGCACAAAGCCTTCAAAGCCGGCCTGTGTAGCAGCGGCGCTGGCCAAGGCCAGCAGTACCGGGGGCAGGGCAGGCCAGGGCGCGCCGCTTTGTGGGTCGAGTGCGCTGTAGCGGTAGCCACGCTCATCACTCACCCAGCCCAACGCGCCGCAGTTGCTAAGGGCCACGGCCATGCTGCGCCCCCCGGGGGTCAGCATATGGCGCCAAGGCGCGGCCCTGAGCACTGGCCGCAGGGCGTCAAGCAGCGGTTCGGTCTGCGCCACGGCGAACCCTGGCAGCAGCACCGTATGGGCGGCTAGTTGCTGCGGTGCAGGGCCAAACAGGTCGAGATCAGGTTGAATCATGGCACTGGCCAATTGCTCGATAAGACTGCGAAGGCAGTTTACCCCACGGCTTACGGCCACCCAAGGGCCGACTGGCGGACCAACATTCTGGCGGGTGAGGGCCAGGCTGCTGTAGTCGGGCGCCCGACTGTCTGCTGGCGCTGATTCATTTCGACCCTTTACAGGTGCCTGACGCTCTACCTAGAACAATGACAACGAGGGTAGATCGATGAAAAGACGAGGCGAGGTCTATCGGCAGTGGTGCGACGTGATTCTGCACCACCAAATCCACGAAGAAACCCTGGATGACGGCACCTGCATAGAGGTCCAGGGTCGCTTGTCACGCACAGGCGCAACGCAATTGTTCATTGGCGTGTATCGCGCCGATGGCGCTGTGGTGTGCGAGCGTGCATACACCCAGCGGCCCGGTGAGAGTGTCAGCCGGGCAATGGTCTGGGGAGTGGGCTACGCCCGGCGCAAGGCAACTGCGGCCCCGGTCATCAGGGGCGTCGCAAGCATTGGTATTTGAGCGGCCTCAAGCCTGCGGGGGCGTGCAGTCATCTTTGTCAGGGCAACCCCCCGCCAGAGCGCGATATTCCTTGCGCAGTTCGCGCAGCGCCTTGCTGTCCATAGCTTCGAGGTCTAGTACCGAGCGCTGCGCCGATTTCGATGCGCGGATCAGTTCGTCGAGTTTCACATGAATGATGTCGTTGTCGCGGTTCTGGGTGTTCTGGATCAAAAACACCATGAGGAAGGTGACGATAGTGGTCGAGGTGTTGATGATCAACTGCCAGGTATCGTTGTAATGGAACCATGACCCCGATACCGCCCACATGATGATCAGCATAATTGCGATGAAGAATGTACTGGGGCGGCCGGCCTGGTTGGACAGCCATTGGCAGAATTGCGCGAACTTCATGAGCTACCTCCGTGGGGTCGTTCAATAGTCGGACCACGACGTGGCACAGAAATCTTTTTTAACATTCGACTGCAATGAGTCGGGTCAAGGGGAGTACGAGCATGATTCACTTGGGTTGCGCGGGCTGGAGTTTGTCACGCCAGCATGCCCATGAGTTTGCCCAGCACGGCAGCCATCTGCAGCGCTATGCCTCGCGTTTGAATGCGGTTGAGATCAATAGCTCGTTCTATCGCCCGCACCGCCCTGAAACCTATGCGCGCTGGGCGTCGTCGGTGCCCCCGATGTTTCGCGTCTCGGTGAAGGTGCCTAAGGCGATCACCCATGTTCAGCGTCTGCAGGGTTGTGAGGCGCAGCTCGATAGCTTTCTGTCGCAATGTGGCGAGCTGGGCAGTCGCCTGGGCTGCCTGCTGGTGCAACTTGCGCCCTCGCTGAGTTTCGATGCGCCTACGGCTCAGCGGTTTTTCGACGCACTGCGTCAACGCTATGATGGCCCTGTGGCAGTCGAGCCCAGGCATCACAGTTGGCAGGCGGCTCAGGCGCTGTTGCACGACTTGCAAGTCGCCCAGGTGGCGGCGAGCCCCGCGCGTTTTGCCAGCGATGCGCAGCCCGGCGGATGGCCGGGGCTGGTCTACTGGCGTTTGCATGGCGAGCCGCGCCTCTATCACAGTGAATATGAAGCAACATTTGTGCAGCGACTGGCCGAGCAGCTGCGCGCCAGCCAAGCCGCAGGCGTACCCACATGGTGCATTTTCGATAACACCGCCTCAGGGGCGGCCTTGGCCAACGCATTGCAACTGCAACGCTGCTTGCAGCGAGGCAGTTAAATCAAACTTTTGCGGCAGGTTCGGGTTCTTCTGAAAGACATCAAGCCCATCAGGAGAGCGTTATGAACCGTACCGAAAGCAAAGCGGCCGACAAAGTGCCTCGGCCGATTTCTTCCGAGCAGGCGCAGCGTGGCGAGGGTTCCCCTGACCCAGTGCTGGAGCGTCCAGAACCGGGTACCGAGACCGTGGACAAGGTTATTACGCCGACCTCGATCAAAGAGCAGGAAGAGCAGGCAGAAGCGATCAAGCGGCAGTTGGCAGAGGTTGAAAACAAAACGCACCGTTGAGTCAACACGGTCAATGGAGGAGCGGCCTTGTGCCGCGAAAGGGCTGCAAAGCAGCCCCAGCGATTCTGCATGATTTGCAGATCATAGGGGCTGCTGCGCAGCCCTTTCGCGGCGCAAGGCCGCTCCTACAGACGCCGTGCCCACCTTGGTTTCAGCGCCGGCCACGCAAGCAGGCCAGCACCACGGATGCACCTACCAGCACAAGCGCACCTGCCACCCACAAGCGCGACACGGCTGGCGTGCGCTGGCGCCCACCAGCCTGCCCAGCGTCCGTTTCCGGCGCCAGCCCTGCGTCGGCGTCACCGCTGCCTTGTGCACTATCACCCGCCACCGGCTCGGCGTCTTCAGGGGGCCACTGTTTGAGACGAGAAACCTCAAGGCGGGTGCCGTCAACCAGCGTTAACACCAGGTTCTCGATATTACCCGCTGCGCGGTTGGGAAATACCGGTTCGCCGGTCGGGTCCAGCGCGTCGTAGATGAATCGGGTCCCTTCAAGCCAGCCGACGGCGGTGAGTAGTTCCGGGCCCAGGTAGTACTTGCCGTCCAGGAAGAACCCCGGGAAAGGGTGCACACGCTCCGTATTCTCGATGCGATAACGCTCACCCGGGCGCATGCCGGTTGCCAAGTCAATCATGGCCGCGCCCCTCCAAAATCGCCCAGCGTGCCAGAGGCGGCACCGGGCACCAGAATGACCTTGCGGCAGTCGTCCTGCTTCTGGTCGAACAGTTTGTAGCCCAAGGCCGCCTCCTCAAGCGCCAGGCGGTGGGTGACGATCAACTCGGGGTGCAAGCGCTCAGCCTCGATATGATCGAGCAGCTCCGGGAGAAATTTCTGCACGTGGGTCTGGCCCATCTTGAAGGTCAGGCCCTTGTCGAACGCATCGCCGAACATGAAGGCATGGATGAACCCCGCATACACCCCCGGCACGCTGACCACCCCGCCACGGCGCACCGCTGCAATGCTCTGGCGCAACGCCTTGCCGCTGCTGCCTTCGATCTTCAGCGCCGTCAGCAGCGTTTCGGTGGTGCTGCCTTTGGCCTCAAAACCCACCGCATCGATGACCGCATCCACCCCGCGCATGCCCGGGGTCTGGCGGATGATGCTGTCGGCGGGGTCGTCGTCCTGGGTGAAATTGATCGGGATCACGCCATAGGTGTCGCGGGCGAAGGCCAGCCGGTAGTCGTTGTCGTCGACCATGAAGATGCTTTGTGCCCCCAGCATGCGCGCGCATGCCGCGCTCAGCAGGCCCACGGGGCCTGCGCCATAGATGGCAACCGTCGAGCCTTGGCCAATTTGTGCGTTGGTCACGGCCTGCCAGGCGGTGGGGAGGATGTCCGACAGAAACAGCACTTTATCGTCGGTCAGCGTGCCCGGCACCTTGAACGGCCCGACGTTGGCCTTGGGCACGCGCACGTAGTCGGCCTGGCCGCCAGGCACGCCGCCGTACAGGTGGCTGTAGCCGAACAACGCGGCGCCCGGCGGGATGCCTTTCTTGTTGATGATCGCGCCCCGGCCCGTATTGGTGGTTTCGCAGGCGGCGAACTGGTCGAGCTGGCAGAAAAAACAGCTGCCGCAGGCGATCACGAAGGGGATCACCACACGGTCGCCGACTTGCAGGTCGGTAACGCCGCGCCCGGTGTCCTCCACCACACCCATGAACTCGTGACCGAAGATATCGCCCGCTTCGGTATGCGGAATCTTGCCGTGGTAGAGGTGCAGATCAGAGCCGCAGATCGCGGTTGCAGTCACCCTGAGGATGATGTCGTCCTCATCCTGAATGATCGGGTCCGCGACGGTGTCGACCCTGACATCGTTGGCGCCGTGATAGGTCAGTGCTCGCATTGTTCTACTCCTGCAGAGGCCTGTTTTTGGGGTGGTCTGTACAGGGGAAGCCAATGGAGGAGGGAAAGTTCAGGTGAACTGTTCCAGTGGTGGGCATGGCGTTGGCATTGCCAAGACACACAATAAAATGGCAAATTGCAACTAATTCTCATTAGTGACTTGATTTTCATGGCCTCAACCGATCTTGCGCTGAGCACCGCGCTGCATAACCTCTATGCCGACCACAGCCCATGGCTACGCAACTGGCTGCGCAAGCGCCTGGGCAGCAGCTGCGATGCCGCGGACCTGGTGCAAGACACCTTCGTGCGGGTGATCAAAGCCCGTCAGGCCCTGGATGTGCGCCAGCCTCGGCAGTACCTGAGCACAGTTGCCAAGGGCCTGGTGATCGACCTTTACCGGCGCCGTGCCCTGGAGCAGAGCTACCTGCAAGCCTTGGCGGCGCTGCCCGAAGATGTCTACCCCAGCGAAGAAACCCAGGCGCTGGTGCTGGAAACGCTGATGGAGATCGACCGCATGCTCGATAGCCTCGGCGACAAGGTCCGGCAGACGTTCATCCTGTCGCAGTTCGAAGGCCTGAGTTACCCGGCCATCGCCCAGCGCCTGGGTATCTCGCTGCGCACCGTCAACAACCACATGGCCAAGGCCATGGAGCATTGCTGCCTGGTGCGCATGGGCCTGCTATGACTACGCCACGTGCTGTGCTCGGGCTGGCCGAGCGCCAGGCGTTGCGCAGCGCGGCGCAGTGGTATGCGCGGCTGTCGTCGGGGCAGGGCGGCGCCGCCGAACAGGCCCGCTGGCAGCAGTGGCACAACGCCGACCCGCTGCACCGCGAGGCGTGGCAGCAGGTGGAAGCTGTGCAGCAGATGATTGCCCGTGTGCCAGGCGAACTTGGCGCTCCGGTGCTGCAACATACCGGTGAAACCCGGCGCCGGGTACTGCAGCAGTTGCTGATGTTGGCGGGGTTCGGCGTGGTCGGCTGGAACGGCTGGCACAGCGACTGGCGGGCAAGCCTGATGGCTAGTTACCGCACGCGGGTCGGTGAGCAGCGCCAGGTGCTGCTTGCCGATGGCAGCCGGGTGTTGCTCGATAGCCAATCGGCACTGGATGTCAGCTTCGACAACGCGCAGCGCTTACTGCATCTGCTGAGTGGGCGAGTGCTGGTCGAAACCGCTGCCGACCCGCTGGGCAGGCCGTTGCGCGTGGATGTGGCGCAGGGTCAGGTCGAGGCACTGGGGACGCGCTTTACCGTGCAGGTCGAAGCGCAGTTCTGCGAAGTGGCGGTTTTGGAAAGCGCGGTTCTGGTACGGCCGGCTGCGACTGCGGGTTCGTTGCGGGTCAATGCCGGGGAGCAGGTGCGTTTCGATGCCAACGCGCTGGGCCAGCCCTGGAACAGTGACATAACTGCTGCATCCTGGCGCACCGGCAGCCTGATCGCCATTGAGCGCCCGCTGGCGGACCTGCTCGATGAGCTTGCGCGCTACCGCCATGGCTGGCTGAGGTGTGACCCCGCCATCGCCGGGTTGAAGATCTCCGGGGCGTTTCCTCTGCATGACATCGACCTTGCCCTGGCGGCCCTGCACAGCGGCTTCGGCCTGCGCATCGTGCGCCGCACCGATTACTGGGTGACCGTGCTACCGGCATGACCGGACCATTGAAAAATATTTTCATTCGCATTGCACTGTTTGCACCCTTCGCTCGGCTCATCCCCTGACAGGTATCGATTGATCGATTCAATTTGGGGAAGGGAAACAATGAAATACCCGCACCATGGGCTGCTCAAGCCCGCTGCCGTTGCATTTGGCCTGAGTTTTTGTGGCTTGGGCGTTGCCAGCCTGCCGAACGTGGCACACGCCGCGCAGGCCAGCGGCGCGCAGTACTACCATGTGCCGGCCGGCAGCATGACCCGCGCGCTCAGTGCCTTTGCCTCGGCCTCAGGCAGTGCGCTGTCGTTCGATGCGGCGCTGCTCGACGGGCTGAAATCTGCAGGGCTTGAAGGCAACTACAGCGTCGCCGAAGGCTTTGCTGTGCTGCTGCAAGGCTCCGGGCTGCAAGCCATACCGCAAAGCAATGGCAGCTACGCGCTGCGCCCGCTTTACAAAGCCGACGGCGCGGTAGAGCTGGGCGCCACCACCATCAACAGCGCAGCGCTGGGCCTGACCACCGAAGGCAGCGGGTCGTACACCACCGGCCAGAGCGCCTCGGCCACGCGCATGGCATTGTCGCTGCGCGAGACGCCGCAGTCGGTCAGTGTGATCACCCGTCAGCAAATGGATGACCAGGGCCTGGTCGACCTGGCCAAGGTGTTGCAACAAACCCCAGGCATCACCGTCAACCGGGAAAACTCCGAAGGCTACACCTACTACGCCCGCGGCTTCGAGATCCAGGCCTTCCAGTACGACGGCATCCCCAGCCTGAGCAGCGATGGCGGCAACGTGCGCGACAACTACAGCATCGGCAACTCGCTGATCTATGACCGCATCGAAGTGCTCAAGGGCGCCACCGGCCTGGTCAACGGCGTGGGTTACCCATCCGGGGTGATCAACATGGTGCGCAAGCGCCCAACCCGCGAGGCGCAGGGCCATGTGGCGGCAGGAGCGGGCTCGTGGGACCGTTACAGCACCGAGGTGGATGTGTCTGGCCCGCTGGTCGATAGCGGCGCCCTGCGCGGGCGTATGGTCGCCGGGACCGAGCAGCACGACAGTTTCATCGACTACCAGAAGGGCGAGCAGCAGGTGTTCTACGGCATTGTCGAGGCCGACCTGAACGATGCCACCACCCTGAGCGTTGGCTACGACTACCAGAAGAACAATAACGACGCGACTACCAACGCCCACCTGCCGGTGTTTTACAGCGATGGCCGGCGGGTCGACCTGTCGCGCTCAAGCAACCCCGGCGACAAGTGGGCGTACCGCAACCAGAACACCCACCGCGCGTTCGTAGGCCTTGAGCACCAGTTGCAGAACGACTGGGTGGTCAAAGGCACCGTGTCCTATCGCAAGTACACCTCTCGCGAAATTCTGGCGGGGTTGTCGGGCGCGCATATCGACCCGGTGACCAACACCATCGATCACGGTTTTTATGCCGGCGGCGCGTCCAAGTTCAATACCGACACCGACGAGAAATCCGTCGACCTGTTTGCCAAAGGGCCATTCGAGCTGTTTGGCCGCACCCACGAATTGGTCGTCGGCTACAACTATGCGCGCAATAGCTCGACCTCCAAACGGACTGACGGCACCACCGACGCCAGCGTCAACCCGTTTACCTGGGATAACAACGCCGCGTACCCGACCGACTGGGCCTGGTGGTCGACGCAGCAGATCGAAGCCACGCAGAAAGTCAGCTACGCCGCCGTGGTGCTCAAACCCACCGATGCCTTGAGCGTCATTCTGGGTGCGCGGGTCAACGACTATGAATGGTCGCTGGACAGCATCAACGGCGCGGGTATCAGCAGGTCCTACCCGACCACCAACAGCGGTGAGGTCATTCCGTACGCCGGTATTACGTATGACCTGGATGAGCAATACACGGTGTACGCAAGCTACACCGATATCTTCAAGCCGCAGCCTTACAACAAGGACGCCAACGACAACCCCATCGAGCCGCTGACCGGGCAGAGCTACGAATTGGGTATCAAGGGTGAGTACTTTGATGGGCGCCTCAACGCAAGCCTTGCGCTGTTCCAGCTCAAACAGGACAACCTGGCGCAGAGCACCGGGCGTACCAACAGCGAAGGTTTTGAAGAAATGCGTGCGGTGTCGGGCGCGACCACCAACGGCGTGGAGCTTGAGGTTGCCGGCGAGTTGCTACCTGACTGGAACATCAATGCAGGCTACGTGTACCAGGCTTCCTACGATGCCGACCATGTGCGTGTGGCCACCACCCAGCCTCAGCACCTGTTCAAGGCCGCAACCACCTACCGCCTGCCGGGCGTGCTGAACCGGGCGATCGTGGGCGGAAATGTGCAGTGGCAGAGTGCGACTTTCTTCGGCGATGACAGTTTTGCCGCCGCAGTTGGCCCGCAAAAGTTCGAGCGCGGCAGCTACGCGTTGGTTGGGCTGATGGCCAGCTACGACTTCGACGAGCATCTGAAGGGTACGGTGAACGTCAATAACCTGTTTGATCGGGTCTATTACAGCGGCATTGGCAACTACAACACCGCTTACTATGGCGACCCACGCAATGTGATGTTCAACGTCAAGTACAGCTTCTGAGGGCAGTGCCGGCGAGAGCAGGCTTGTACAGAACCATAGAATCTCCCTCCCAGGCCCTGCTCAACCGCAACATTGCTTGATGGACCCAATCCAGTGGGAAATGGTAGACAGTTGTGGCGAGCGGGCTTGCCCCGCGTTGGGCTGCGCAGCAGCCCCTGAGGATTACCCTTGGGTTTTCAGGGCTGCTGCGCAGCCCAGCGCGGGGCAAGCCCGCTCGCCACAAGGAGATATGCCTGGCGAGAACAGGGCTGTACAAAACCATCGAATCTCACACGCCGCCCAGTTCTCTACGTGACAGCTCAGCCCAAAGAGCTGGGCGATTTCCTGCTAGGACCGCGTGCTGCCTGAGAACGGGGCGGGCCCGGGGCACCCAGCAGCTGAGTCACAGGCTCAGGCTCAGGCTTACACTCACATTGCGCGGCTCGCCCGGCACTACCCACGCGCTGTTATACGAACGCTCGTAGTACGTGCGATCGAACAGGTTGTTCAAGTTCAGCCCCAAGGTGACTTGCTCGCTGGCCTTGTAGTGCGCAAGCAAGTCAACCGTGCTGTAGGCGGGTAGGGTGAAGTTGCCGCCGGCCTGGCCTGAACGCTCGCCCACATAGTTGAATGCAGCGCCGACATCCGAGCCGCGCAGCGCGCCATCCTGGAACTCGTAAACGCCCAGCAGGCTACCGCTATGCCGGGCAATACCCAGCAGGTCGCTGCCCTCAGGCAGGCTGGCATCACCCTTGGTCACTTCTGCATCGATGTAGGCGTACGCCCCTATCACGCGCACAGCGTCGGTTACCTGGCCGCTGAACTGCATGTCCAGGCCCTGGCTGCGCGCCTTGCCAGCGGCAACGCTGTCGCCAAGGGCATCGGTGGTGAGGACGTTTTCCTTGTCGATGCGAAACAGCGCAATGGTGGCGCCAAGACGGCTGTCGAGCAGGTCGAGCTTCACGCCGGTCTCGTACCCCAAGCCTTTTTCCGGTTTGTACACCTGGCCCTGGGTGCCGAGGGTGTTGGGCTTGAACGAGGTGGAGGCGTTGGCGAACACGCCCACCTGCGGCGTCAGTTGGTAAAGCAGGCCGATGCGCGGGGTGGCAACGTCCTTCTCCTGGCTGCTGCTGACCCCGCTGGTACGGTTCAGGGAAGTCTGCTCGATGTGCTCCAGGCGCACGCCCACCAAGCCACGCAGGCGCTCGGTGAAGGCAATCTGGTCTTGCAGGTTCAGTGCGTAGCTTTCGGTGTGCTCGTGGAAATCGTTGGCGCGGGTCAGCGCGGGCTTGGCCTGGCCGTACACCGGGTTGTAGATGTCCAGGCCGTAGCCGAGCAGGGTGGCGCTTTGTGGGTACTTCTGGCTGTTGCGGTAATTCTCGTATTCAAGGCCGATCAGCGTCTGGTGCTCCCAGCCCGCCCAATTGAAGGTGCCGTGCAGCTCGGCCTGGGTGATGTTGTCGTTCCACTCGAAGTCGCGCTCGCGGTAGAAGCGGGTGATGGTGCTGCCGACCACCGCCTGTGGTTCGGAGCTGGCGCCCTTGAGCGTGCCTTGGGTGTAGTGGTTGGCCAGGCGCAGCTTCCAGTCATCGCTGAGCATGTGCTCAAGCGCCAGGTCCACGGTCTGGTTGTCGTTGCGGATCTGCCCATCATTGGGCTCACCGAGGAAAGTCGAGCGTTTGACCGAGCCCAGGTCACCGTTGACGGCCGCAATGCCCCGGTCGAATACCGACTCGGTGCGGGAAAACTCGGTGTCCAGCAGCAACCGCGTATCGGGCGACAACTGCCAGCTCAACGACGGGCTGACGATGCGCCGTTCGCTGTTCACATGGTCGCGGAAGCTGCCGTTGTCTTCGACGGCCATGTTTATCCGCCCCAACAGGCTGCCTTCGCTGTCCAGCGGCGCGTTGGCGTCCAGGCTGGTGCGGTAGCGGTCCCAACTGCCGGCGCTCAGGCTCAGGTTGCTGAAGGTCTCGGCCTGCGGGCGCTTGGTCACGATATTGACCAGCCCGCCGGGGTCGCCACGGCCGTACAGGCTGGCCGCCGGGCCTTTGAGCACTTCGATGCGCTCGATGTTGGAGGTGTCCGGGGCGCTGTAGCTGCCTCGGTTGACGGCAAAGCCGTTCTTGTACAGCTCGCCGGTGGTGAAACCGCGCACGCTGTAGTTGAGGAAGGTCAGGCCGCCGAAGTTGTTCTGCCGCGCCACGCCGCCGGCAAAGTCCAGGGCTCGGTCAATACGCGTGGTATTGAGGTCCTTGAGTACCTGCGCCGGGATGACCTCGATGCTTTGCGGGGTATCGCGGATGTCGGTATCGGTGCGGGTGGCGGTGGCCGAACGGGTCGCCCGATAGCCTTGCACCGGGCCGTCGGCGCGTTCTTCAACGTAGGCGTCGGTAATCGAGATGGCTTCCAGCGTCAGGGGTTCTGCGGCGTAGAGCGATTGCCCAAACATACCGAGGGTCAAACCGGCCAGCAGGGGTGCGTGATGTTTCAACAGGGGGGTTCTCCATGGCAGATGTAATAACATAACATCTGCGCTGGCTAAAACGCTATCGCCGCACGATGGCAACGTGCCTGTTGACCACGGGCCGTTTTGATGGTCATCTGCGCGCCTGTTTCAGGTGCCCCCTGCCGCCGTGCATGGGGTGAAACGGGAAGCCGGTTCGTCATCCTCGCGGTGATCAGTCCGGCGCTGCCCCCGCAACGGTATACGAGCGAAGCATTCGATACGCCACTGTGCTCCGGCATGGGAAGGCGAATGTTTCATGACCCTCGTGAGCCCGGAGACCGGCCTGAAGCATCGTTTGGCAAACCCGCGGTGGGCGGGCGCAGGCCGGTTTTCGTAGGCGCGTGCGCCTGCGCTTTCCCTATGCGTTGTTCCCTCCGGGATTCTTTCATTCCTGTTTCAAGTGGAAAGATATGTCCCGTTATTCGTTGTTCCGTTCCTTCCCTGGCCACATGCTGCGTGCAAGCCTGGTGCCTTGTGTATTCCTCAGCGCAGGCGCCCAAGCCGCTGAAGATGAGCCGCTGGCATTGCCCGCCACGGCCATCACCGAATTCGCTGACGCGGCTGCCCAGCCCGACCTGCGCACCCCTGGCACCAGCGGTTCTAGGCTGAACCTCACGCCGCTGCAAACCCCTGCCAGCGTCACCAGCATCAGCGCCGAGCAGATCCAGGCGCGCAATAACGCCACCGTGCAGGACGCCGTCACCCGTTCCCCTGGCATCACCTTCATCGGCACGCCCGGCAACGGCGGCACGGCGCTGTCGGCACGTGGCTTCACCGGCCATAGCTCGACCATGCAGTTGTACGACGGCACCCGCCTGTATGTCGGCGCCGGCACCGTGACCTTTCCGGTCGACACCTGGGCGGTGGAGCGCAGCGACGTGCTGCGCGGCCCAGCATCAGTGCTGTACGGGGAGGGCGCCACGGGGGCGGTGATCAACGTGGTGCCGAAAAAGCCGTTCGAAGGTGACATCCGCAATCGCCTGCGCCTGGGTTACGGCTCCAATGACCGCCAGCAGATGGCGCTGGACAGCGGCGGGTCGCTGAGCGACACCCTGAGCTATCGCTTGAACCTCAACAAGCTGGCGAGCAATGGCTGGGTGGACCGCGGCGAGTCCGACAGCATCGCCCTCAGCGGTGCGCTGCGCTGGCAGCCCAACGAAGACCTGAGCGTGACCCTGAGTCACGATTACGGCGACCAGAACCCGCAGCAGTACCTCGGCACGCCGTTGATCGACGGGCATTACCGCGAGTCGTTGCGCGACCACAATTACAACGTGGCCAACGCCGAGCTGCATTACAACGACCAGTCCACACGCCTGGTCACCGACTGGGTAATCAGCGACACCCTCACCGCCAGCAACCAGTTGTATTACCTCAAGGCCCAACGCCGCTGGCGCAACGCCGAAAGCTACACCTGGCAGCCCGGCAACCTGATCGAGCGCAGCAGCTTCATCAGCATCAAGCAGACCCAGGAGCAGATTGGCGACCGCCAGTCGTTCACCCTGCAGCACCCGCTGTTTGGCCTGGACAGCCAGACCGTGGTGGGCGCGGACTACAATTCCATTCGCTTCCTGCGCAAGCACGACTTTGGCTATACCCTGGCCGATACCGTGCCGGTGACAGGCTCTGGCGGCGGCAGCTACATCAGCGACGACCCGTTCCGCTCGCGCGAAGCCAACCAGGCGCGGCAGTTCTCGCTGTTTGCCGAAAACCGCACGCAGCTGACCGAACGCTTGTCGCTGGTCACCGGTGCCCGCCGCGACCAGGTGCACCTGAACCGCGACAACCTCGATGACGACACCCGCAGCGACCGCAGCCTGACAGGCGATAACTGGCGCGCGGGCCTGGTGTTTGCGCTAAGCGAAGAGCTGTCGGTGTACGGCCAGTACGCCACCAGCACCGAAGGGGTCAGCGACCTGTTGACCCTGAGCTCGGAGCAGCAAAGCTGGGACTTGAGTACCGCCAAGCAGACCGAAGTTGGCATCAAGCAGATGCTGCCCGAAGGCCGCGGCGAGTGGACGCTCGCGGCCTACCACATCGTCAAGAAGAAGCTGCTCAGCACCGACCCGCTCAACCCCAAAGTGCAGCAACAGGTTGGCCAGCAGTCCTCGGACGGCATCGAGGCCACCCTTGAACTGCGCCTGCCCTATGAGGTGCAGTTGTCTGCCAACGCCGCCTGGGTGCGCGCCAGGTACGACGACTTTACCGCTGACGGCAACGACTACAGCGGCAACCGCCCGACCAACGTGCCGCGTCGTTCGGCCAACCTGTGGCTGAGCAAGGATTTTGCCCAACGCTTCAGCGCAGGTGCAGGCGCGCGGTACGTCGACAGCCGTTATGGCGACAACGCCAACACTGTCAAGGTGCCGAGCTACACCGTGCTCGACGCAAGCTTCGACTGGCATGTGCAGCCGGACCTGACCTTGGGCCTGCAACTGAACAACCTGTTCGACCGCCAGTACGCCACCACCAGCGAGAACGGCGGCCGGCAGTGGTACCTGGGCGAGCCGCGTTCGTTCTTCGTGACGGCTGACTACAGCTTCTGACCGTTGCCGCAGGAGGCGCCGAGCATGACCAGTTTGACCATCGACGACTTGCGCTGGGCACTGCCTGGGCCGCGCCTGCTGCTCAATGGCGTGAACGTGCAGGTGCAGCAAGGCGAATTCGTCGGGCTGATCGGCGCCAATGGCAGCGGCAAGACCAGCCTGCTGCGTTGCGCCTACCGCGCCACGCAGCCCACGGCCGGGCGGGTCAGCCTGGGCGGGGAAGACCTGTGGCAGCGCAGCCCGCGCTGGTGCGCGCAGCGCATTGCAGTGGTGCTGCAGGAATTTCCCGAGGAGTTTGGCCTGAGCGTTGCCGAGGTGGTGGCCATGGGGCACACGCCACACAAGGCCCTGTTCGACGGTGAAACCGCCGAGGACCGGGCCCGCAGCGCACAGGCGTTGGCCCAGGTGGGGCTGGCGGAGCACGCCCGGCGCACCTTCGCCACGCTGTCGGGCGGCGAGAAACAACGCGTGCTGCTGGCGCGGGCGCTGGTCCAGGCGCCCGAACTGCTGATCCTCGACGAGCCCACCAATCACCTCGACCCGCGCTATCAGCTGGAGCTGCTGCAGCACCTGCGCGGGCTAGGGTTGAGCATTCTGGCAAGCTTTCACGACCTCAACCTGGCGGCTGCCTTCTGCGACCGGCTGTATGTCATTGATGGCGGGCGCATCGTCGCCAGCGGCACACCGCACCAGGTGCTGACCCCTGAGCTGCTCAGGCAGGTGTTCGGCGTCGATGCATTGGTTGACCAGCACCCGCTGCACCCCTATCCACGTATTACCTGGATTACCCGTTCATGACCCTTCGCTACCTCTTTGGCCTGCTTTGGCTGCTGTTTTTGCTGCCTGCCGCTGCCCGCGACTTCCCCGTGAGCGTACACAGTTGCGAGCGCTCGGTGACCTTCACCCAAGCCCCGCAGCGCGTGGTGGTGCACGATGTGAACATGACGGCGATGCTGCTGCACTTGGGCCTGCGTGAGCGCATTGTCGGCTACACCGGGTTCACCCGCAGCAAACACCGCGAGCAGTGGATCGACCAGGCGCTGGAAGGCGTGCCGCAGCTGGCTAGCCGCTCGGCGTCCATCGAAACCCTGCTGGCGGCAGACACCGAATTGTTCTTTGCTGGCTGGAACTACGGCATGCATGTCGGCGGCCCGCTGACCCCGGCAACCCTTGCGCCGTTCGGCGTGGCGGTTTACGAACTGAGTGAGTCGTGCTCGTGGGTAATGCCGCAGCAACGGGCGAGCCTCGACGATGTGTATCGCGACCTGGAAAACCTCGGCAGCATCTTTGCCGTGCAGGGGCAGGCCCGCGCGCTTATCGCGCAGATGCGCAGCCGCATCGCCCAGGTGCAACAGCGGGTTGGCCAGGCTCGGCACAGCCCCAAGGTGTTTCTCTACGACAGCGGCGAAGACCGCCCGACCACCTCCGGCCGGCTAGGCATGCCGCAAGCGCTGATCGATGCCGCGGGTGGCGTCAATGTGATGGGCGATGTGGCGGCGAGCTGGACTGAGGTGAACTGGGAAAGCGTGGTCGAGCGCGACCCTGAGGTCATCGTGATCGTCGATTACGGCCCGCTCACCTGGCAGCAGAAGCGCGATTTCCTGTTGCGTCAGCCGGCGCTCAAGGGCGTGCGGGCAATCCGCGAGCAGCGTTTCGTGGTGCTGAGCTATGTCGAGGTAACGCCTTCGGTCGAAAACGCCCAGGCCATCGAGAAACTCGCCGACGCCCTGCATCCGCAACCGCTTGAGGGCGCGCAGCCATGACGCCTGTGCGCAGCCCGACAGGCTTGCGAGCCTTGTTGGTGGGGCTGGTGGTGCTGTTGCTGGCGTCCTGCGTCATGTCGCTGGCCTTTGGCCCGGCCTCGATCCCGATGCGCAACGTGGCGCAGGTGGTTGCCGGGCAGTTGGGCTTGGACATTGCCGGGGAACCAGGCAAAAGCCAGGCGCATATCGTCTGGCTGATCCGCGCACCCCGTGTAGTGCTGGGGGCGCTGGTGGGTGCGGGGCTGGCCCTGGTGGGCACAGCATTGCAGGCGGTTACCCGCAACTCCCTGGCCGACCCGCACCTGCTCGGTGTGAGTTCGGGCGCGGCCCTGGGCGCTGTGCTGGTGATGCTCTACTTGGGCGAGTTCATCGGCGTGTTCAGTTTGCCTCTGGCGGCGTTCATGGGCGCTGCCGGGAGCATGCTGCTGGTGATCGCGGTAGCGCGCCGCGGCGGGCGCATGGAGAGCGATCGCTTGCTGCTGGCAGGGGTGGCGGTGTCGTTCGTGCTGATGGCACTGGTCAACGTGCTGCTGTACAGCGGCGACCAGCATGCGGCCGCTTCGGTAGTGTTCTGGATGCTTGGCGGGCTGGGGGCGGCGCGCTGGGATGTGATCTGGCTACCGGCGCTGTGCGTGGTGCTGGTGCTGCTTGCATTGCAGGCCATGGCGCGCGGCCTGAACGCGCTGATGAGTGGTGAGCAGACCGCGATCAGCCTGGGGTTCAGCGGCCGCAGGCTGCGCCTGCAGGTATTTATCTGCACTTCGCTGCTGACCGGGGTGCTGGTGGCGCTGTCCGGGGCGATTGGTTTTGTCGGGCTGATGGTGCCACACATGGCGCGGGCACTGGTGGGGGCCGACAACCGGCGTTTGCTGCCGGTGAGTGCGCTGCTTGGGGCGATATTTCTGGTGTGGGTGGATGTAGCCGCGCGCACGTTGATCGCGCCGCAGGACCTGCCGATCGGCATTGCCACAGCGGCGCTGGGTGGGTTGTTCTTTATCGCGCTGCTCAGGCGCTGAGGCGAATTGAATGCGGTCGGTGTAGGCGCAGCCTTGTAAGGCTCCAAGCTGCGCGCAGGCCCCACCCATCAGCCAACGGTTTTTGCGTGACTGCCACTCCCTTTGCATTGCGTCAGGGGGTACCCTGCCGGGCCTACCCGCTACCCGCAAATGCCAGGACGCCCTTGGACAGAGAGCAGCTCGAACGCAACCAGATCCCCGTTTACTTCATTGCCGTAGCGTTTGCCGCCGCCATTGGCCTGTTGGCCCCCGCCGCCGCACGGGCGTTGGAGCTACTGGTGACCCCGGCCATCGCCGTGCTGATGTACGCGATGTTCTTGCAGATCCCCTTCCTTGACCTGCGCGCAGGGCTGGGCAACCGGCGCTTCATGGCCGCGCTGCTGCTGGCCAACTTCGTGCTGGTGCCTTTGCTGGTCTGGGCCACCACCCGCGGCCTCAGCGCGCACCCGGCGCTGCTAGCCGGCGCCTTGCTGGTGCTGCTGACACCGTGCATTGATTACGTGGTGGTGTTCACCCATATCGGCAAGGGCGACTCGCGCCTGACCCTGGCGGCCACGCCGGTGTTGTTGCTGGTGCAACTGGCGCTGCTGCCGCTGTACCTGGCGCTGATGCTTGGCGGGGCGAGCGAGGTGCACATTCAACTGGCGCCGTTTGTTGAAGCCTTTGTGCTGCTGATTGTGTTGCCGCTGCTGCTGGCGGTGGCGACCAGCGCGGGGGGACGGCGCTTTTCGTCGGTCGCGGCCTGGAACGACGCTTGGGCATGGCTACCGGTGCCAGCCATGGCGCTGGTGCTGGTGGCCGTAATTGGCTCGCAGGTGGGCGTGGTGGTCGGCCAGCTGGATGAGCTGCTGCCGGTGCTACCGGTGTATGTGGGCTTTGCCTTGCTGGCGCCCTTGTTGGGCTGGGGCACTGCGCGGGTGTTCGGATTGCCCACAGGCGCGGCGCGGGCGGTGACGTTCAGTGCGGCGACGCGTAATTCGCTGGTGGTGCTGCCGTTGGCGTTGGCGCTGCCGGAGCCGATCCGCGGGTTGGCGGCGGCGGCGGTGATTACCCAGACGTTGGTGGAGTTGGTGAGTGAGCTGGTGTATGTGCGGGTGGTGCCCAGGGTGGTGCGGATGTAGCGGGGCAGGGGCTGCTACGCAGCCCTGTTGCGACGCAAGCCCGCTCCTGCACTGGCCGCGTCGCTTGTTGCGATGAGCTCAGAACTCGACCGTCAACCCGGCATACAGCGCACGCCCGTCACCCGGCGAGTGCAGCGATGCATCGGCGCCATCGGGGTCGTACCACACATATTCGTAGTAGCGGTTGGTCAGGTTCTTCAACTGCACATCCACGCTCAGCGTCTCGCTGACCTGGTAGGTAGCCCCCAGGTTCATCAGCACATAGCCACCGTAGGTGCCTTGGGTGTTTTCCCGCTCCAGGTAGTAGTTGGTCTGGCCATTCATCCACGCGGTGAGCTGCAGCGCCGGGGTGGCCTGGTAGCTGACCCCGGTGTTCCACAGATGGTGCGGCACATGGTCGATTTCCTGGCCCTTGCTGCCGGGCAGGGCGCTACTGGGCTCGAGAATCTTCGAGTACTGCCAGGAATACGACATCCACACTTCGGTACGCGCGTCCGGGTGCAGGTTCACCTGCAGGTCATAGCCCCAGCGCCGCGTCTGGCCAACGTTGTCCGACTCGCCGCTGGGGTCGTTCAGGCGCCGGCTGACTTCACCGGTCGCGTCCTGGCGCCAATAGGCGACACGGCCATCAACCCAGCTGGCGGGGGTGAACTTGACACCGGTCTCCCAGCCTTCGTTGATCGACGGTGCCAGGTCCTCGTTACGCGGCGGCACTTTATAGGCCGCAGCGCCCGTGCCCACCTGGAAGGTGCGGCCCCAGTTGGCGTAAAGGCTGGCGAATTGCCACGGGCTATAGACCACGCTCAGCTTGGGCTGCTTGATCAGCCCGTAATCGTTGATGTCCGCCTTCTGGCCGGTGAGTTCGTTGGTGAAGTCGCCGCTGAGCTTGTCGACGCGATAGGCCGGGACGATTTTCAGCGACTCCCACGGCTCGATTTCGGCCTGCACATAGGCCCCGACGGTATTGAAGTCGAACTGCTGGTCGCGGGTCTGCGCCTGGCGCACACGGCTTAGGGTGCGGTAGCGCTCGCTGCGGTTTTGCTGCTGCTGCACATCGCTGCCGCCTTCCAGGGCAAAGGCGTGCAGCCAGTCCACTTCAGGCCGCCAGGTCAGCGAGGTGAGGGCGCCGTACTGGGTTTCGTAGGCGTCGCGCTCTTGCTGTGAGCTGGTGCGCCAGTATTGCGTCCAGCGCCGGTCGTCGAAGGTGTTCAGGTAGGTTTTTGCCGACCACGAGAGGCTGTCGGCAAGGTCGGCGTCCAGGTGCAGACTGACCTGGTTGGTGCGCCGGGTGCCCTTGTCGGTGGCGTTGAAGTCGTTGCTCATGCGTGGGTGGTGGCGGGCATCGTCGGCGCTGAGGTAACCGGCTTCCTGGGCGTCTGCTTCATAGTGGCGGGCGATCAGCCCCAGGCGGTAATTGCCGGCATCGGGGGTGTAGAACCACTTGCCGCTGAAGCTGTAGCGCTCGGTATCGCCGTGGTCACGGTAGCCATCGACCTGCTGGCGGGCAAAGAAATAGTTCTGCGTCCAGTTGCTGGTTTCGATGCCCTTGGCCAATTGCACTTCACGGGTGTTGAAGCTGCCGTAACGCAGTCGCGCCTTGTTGTAGTTGCCGCCGGTGCGGGTGTTGATATTGACGTTGCCGGCGATGTTGTTCAGCCCGTAGCGCGGGTCGCTGGTGCCGCGCACCACCTCGATGCTGTCGATGTCCATGGGGAACACCGAGTCGATAAAGGGCATGTTGCCATCGTTGGTGTTGCTGGGAATGCCGTCGATCAGCAGTTTGACGGCGTTGACTTCACCTTCGCCGTTGAAGCCGCGAAACGACAGCTTGCCGGAGGTGGTGCCTTGGTTGAAGCCGGTGAGCATTACGCCGGGCGCGCGGTTGAACAGCTCCCAGCTGTAAGCGACGGGCATCTTCTCAAGGATGTCGCCGCCGAGGATATCCACCGAGCTGAGCACGCTGCTGGTGGCCAGCGGGCCGGTGCTGGCGCCGGTGACGGTTACCGCGCCTAGGGTGAGGGTGGAGTTGTCCTGCGCCAGGCCTTGGGCCACGGCTTGGGACAATGGGCTTAAAACAGACACGCAGGTCAGGGCGAGCACGGGCAGCACGGCACGTGCGGGGGTTGCGGACGCATTCATCAAAACGGTTCCTGGCTGGAAAGTCGGGTACGGCCGTGGCGCGCAAGCGGCGCAACGGGCGTTGGTAGCGACGGATCAGGCCAGGGGTGGGGCGCGTGGAGTAAGGCCGGGCCTTTGCTGGCGCGGCAGGGGCAGCACCGGGGCGTCGCCCAGCAGCAGCGCATCAGGCCAGAAGCGCGGGAACAGGTGCTTGAAATAGTCGCCAGGCGGCGCGGCCTGGCCTGCGTGGCCACAGCAGCAGTCGCCGGTTTGCATCTTGCTGTCGCCGTGTTCGGTCAGGGCGTGCTGGTCGAGCTTGAGCTGAGCCAGCAAGGCTTTGGGCAGGCTTTGTACGCCATGCAGGCTGCAGAAGCTGCCGAGGATCAGCGACTCGTCGAGAACCGGCTCACGCAAGGCACGGTCGAGCGGCATCGCCAGCAGGTTGAACAACACTGCAAAACAGGCGATGAGCAACAGATTAGTGCGGCAGCGTAGACGCATGAACCTTCCCACAGCGGTAAGGTGGGCATTAAGCCGTATTTGCATGCGTCTGTAAAAGTTCAGCGGTGCGCCATCTTGTCGCAGAGGCCGACTCTACCCGGTCAGTGCAGGAGCGGCGCTGTTGACTTATTTGGAGCCCGATCCACCGCTACCGGAGCTATTCCCGCCAGAACCACTGCTCCCATTCCCCGACCCGCTGGTAGTGCCATCGCCGCCGGTGCTGTCGGTGCCGTTGTCGTCGGTCCCACCCGATCCGCTCCCCACTCCATCGCCGGGCGTACCGGAACCGGTCGCATCGCCGGCGCCGTTCATCTGGCCGCTATCATGCGGTGGCGCCCCGGGTGGACGCTGATCTTCGGGGGTTGTGGCGGCCAGCGCGAAGGGCGCGCCGACGGTAAGGCATAGCGCAAGCAGCAATGAATGGCCTTTGATGATCTTCATGGTGAATCTCCCTATCTGGTTGTTCACCTTGCGTTGGGCATGCTACTGCACCGCCCCGTGCGTTGAGATCGACAGACGGGCATTGCTGCCCGTCAAAGCGTCAAGGCCAGCAGCGCTGCGATCAAGGCGGGCGGCATTACCAGCAGCCCCAGGCAGAGGAACTGCCAGGCGCCGACATGCTCGCCTTCGCGGCGAATGGCAACCAGCCACAGTAGTGTGGCGAGCGAGCCGGTAATCGACAGGTTCGGCCCCAGGTCCACGCCAATCAACAGCGCTGCGGTGGTCTGCTGCGGCAGTTCCACCAACGAGCCCATGGACCCGGCAATCAACCCAGTGGGCAGGTTGTTCATCAGGTTGCTGGCAATGCCCACACCGGCCCCTGCAGCCCAGCTGGCGAGTGCCGGCGAGCGTTCGGCAAGGCCTGCCAAGGCGTGTGCCAGGCGTTCGATGACACCGGTCTGCGCCACGGCCTCGACCAGCACGAACAACCCGGCCACCAGCGGCAGCACGCCCCACGCTACATGGCGCAGTACCGGCATCGGGCTGCGGCGCTGGCGCAAGTGGATCAGTGCTGTGGTAGTCAGCCCCGCGCAGAACGTCGGCAGGCCCAGTGCCAGGTCCAAGGCCGAGGCGCTGAGCAGCAGTGCACCGGTCAACACGATGCCCACGGCACACAGCTTGGCGCCGTAGGGCAGGGGTTGGGCATCGACATCAAGGGCCAATGGCTGGCTGATCTGCCGGCGTTGGGTCAGGCGCAGCATCAGGTATGTCAGGCCGATGGCGGCCAGCGACGGCAGAGTGAACTGCGCTAGCCAGTCCAGCAGTGGCGGCATCTTGCTGCCGAACACCACCAGGTTGGCAGGGTTGGAGATCGGCAGCACAAAACTTGCGGCATTGGCGATGAACGCGCAGATGAACAGGTAGGGCAATGGCTCGGCGCGAGCGGCTTTACACGCCGCGTACACCGCAGGCGTCAGTACCACGGCCGTGGCGTCGTTGGACAGGAACACCGTGACCAGCGTGCCCACCAGAAACACCAGGTCGAACAGCCGCTGCCCGGACCCGCGGGCATGGCGCACGGCATAGCGGGCCAACCAGTCGAACAGGCCTTCCTGGCGGGCCAGTTCCGCCAGCACCATCATGCCGATCAGGAACAGGTACACATCGCCGCCCTCGGCAACCGCTGCCAGGGCGCTGTGGGGGGCAATCAGGCCGAATGCGGTGAGCAATAGCGCACCGCCCATGGCCCAGACGTACTCAGGAATGCGCCATGGGCGCAGGATGACGCCGCAGGTGGCCAGGGCGGCAACGGCCCAGATGATCAACGCGGTAGAGGAGACAGGCATGGTGCGTTCAGTTTCCGGCAGGGTCAGGCATGGCCGTTGGCGCATGGCGCGAACGGGGGTGGGTTTCAGGCATGGCCAGCAGCACCAGCGTGAAGGCGGCTGCGGCGATGCCGGCCAGGGTGAGGAACGCCGCATCGTAACCGGCGCTCTGTACGACAAGGCCTGCAATGCCTGGGCTCAGCGCCGCGCCCAGGCCAAATACCGCGCTTAGCGCGCCCAGGCTCACATTGAAGCGCCCGGTGCCTTCGGTAAGGTCTTTGACGATGATGGGGAACAACGCGCCGAAGATTCCCGCGCCGATGCCGTCGAGCAGTTGCACACCTACCAGCCAGAACGGGTTATCGGAAAGCACATACAGCGCTCCTCGCAGCGGCAGAATCAGAAAACCTGCCAGCAAGAACGGTTTGCGCCCCCAATCTTCAGCCTTGGCCCCGACCAGCAGTGCCATCGGCACCATCACCAGTTGCGCGGCCACGATGCAGGCTGAGGTCAACGGCGTGGCCAGGCGCAGGTCGACCTGCGCCAGTTTCTGGCTTACTAGCGGCAGCATTGCCGCATTGGCCAGGTGAAACAGCCCACAGCACACGGCGAACAGCAGCAAGGTGCGGTTATGCAGCAGCAGGCCAAGCCCGGCCGGATGATCATCGCCACTCGGCCCATGGGCCAGGCCTCGTGCCACTTGGTGGTCGATGGCGCCTGCCGGCACGCGGCTGACTGCAAAGATACTGGCCACCGTCATCAGCGCCATCAGGTAGAACACCACCACCGGCCCATACAGGTAGGCAAGCCCACCCGCCAGCAGCGCCGAGCAGGCATTGCCGGCGTGGTTGAAGGTCTCGTTGCGGCCCACCCGGCGGGTGAACGCCTTTGGCCCCGTCAGGCCCAGGGAAATCGCGGCGATGGCCGGGGCGAACACTGAACCTGCCAGGGCGCTGACCGTCTGGGTCAGGGCGACCAGGCCGAACGACGAAAGCAACGGCAACAACAGGCAACTGCCCGTGACCAGCACGGCGGCGATCACCACCACTGCGCGCTTGGCCGGGGTTTTGTCGATAAGCGCGCCGGCTGGGGTCTGCGCCAGCAGCGCAGCGACGCCGGCCAGGGTCATCACCAGGCCGATGCTTGCCGGCTGCCACTGGTGCACGGCAAGCAGATAGATCGCAAGATAAGGCCCGAGCCCGTCGCGCACGTCGGCGAGAAAGAAGTTCAGCCAGTCGAGGGCGCGGTTGTGCGAATCGCGATGCTGGAGAGTGTCCAAGGGTGCAATCTCGAAAGGGCCAGGGGAGCGCGCTGGGGCGCGCCGTATTCAGCCGATATGCAGACGGTTGCGGCCTGCGTCCTTGGCAACATAGAGCGCCGCATCAGCGCGCTGCACCAGCGATTGCAAACTGTCGGCATCGGCGCCACTGGCGCAGGCGATGCCAATACTCACAGTCACCTGAGCAAACGGACTGTCGTGGTGAGCGATAGGTTCCAGGGTCAGGCGTTCAAGCATGGCGCGCGCCACTACCGCGGCGCCGGCGCTGTCGGTTTCCGGCAGGATCACCGCCATTTCCTCGCCGCCATAACGCGCCAGCAGGTCGGGAGGGCGGCGCGTGCAACTGGCCAGCATTGTGGCCACTCGCTGCAGGCAAGCGTCGCCGGCCAAGTGGCCGTAGTGGTCGTTGTAACGCTTGAAATAGTCGATATCGATCATCAGCAATGCCAGCGACGTAGCGCTGCGCCGCGCCCGGCCGCTTTCCTGGGCCAGTGTTTCATCGAAACAGCGCCGGTTGGCGAGCCCGGTCAGGGCATCGTGCATGGCCAGCTGTTCGAGCTGCTGGTTGCTGGCCACCAGTTGCTGCTGTGCCACGCGCAATTCGTCTTCGGCCACGTCACGCCTGCGCATGGCGCCAATCAGCAACCAGCCAATGGCCCCGGTAAGGCCCAGCAGGCCACACACCACCAGCAACGACAGCAGCGCCTCGAACTGCCAGGCGGCCAAGGCTTCGCGCTTGCCCAGGGCGACGGTGGTCACCAGTGGCAGCTTGTCGCTCTTGCGAAAGGCGTACAGCCGCTCGACGCCGTCCAGGCTTGAACTGAACGAGGCCGTGCCGACCGTCTGGCCCTGCAGGTACTTGGCGTAAATCGGCGAGTGCGAGAAATTGCGGCCCATGTCCTGCTCGCGGAACGGGTAGCGCACCAGCAACGAGCCGTCGGTGTAGGTCAGGCTGATGGCGCCTTGCTGGCCGACATCGAGCTGCCCGAACAGGCGCAGAAAGTTTTCCACTCCGAGGGTTACTGCCACCACGCCTGCAAATTCACCTTGGGCGTCGTTGAAGCGTCGGCTGATGGTGATGACCCATTCCTGGTTGGCGCGGCTGCGAATGGGCAGGCCAATGAACGGTTCGCGCGACGGGTTGTCCCTGTGGTGGATGAAATAGGCGCGGTCGCTGCTGTTGGCACCGACCGGGATAGCGCGGTTGGACGACATCAGCCAATGCCCGTCGCGGCTGTAGACGGTGATTCCGCTCATTTGCGGCATCAATGGCTGCTGGCGGCCAACCAGCTCGCGCAAGCGCTTGATCTGCGCAGGGCCGCTGCCTTCGGTTTCCAGGCGCTCCACCAGGCCGAGCAACAGCACCGAACTCTGGCGCACGATGCCTTCGGAATAGGTCACCAGCGCCTGGGTCAGGTTCAGGCCGTGAGTATTGATTTCTTCCAGCGCCCGTTCGCGGGAGGCCATGACCTTCCACAGCGTCAACGAGGCAAGCGAACAACCAATGACCGACAGCAGAAGGATAACGAGTTGGATGTCACGCTTCACGTTGATACCTGATGGAAATCCGAGTCCCGGAGTGGGCGTTCAGTGGCTGAGCCCCATAGCAAAAGGCCATTCCTGGCGCCGCGCAAGGATACAAGGAGTCGCTGGGAAGTGCAGTACCCACACGCGCTTTACCTATATATGCTGTGGCACATTCGTTAAGCGTTTCACCAAAGCCGCATCTCGCATTCAACGCGTGTTTCTTTGAGGTCAGCATGGAACAACAGCGCATTGCTCGGCCAGACCAGGCCGGTGCTGCCAGCCAGCCTGCGCCGGTGCAGGCCTTCGCCGTGGATGCCGCGGAGCGGCTGCAGCTCGCCCTGGATGCCGGTGCAATCATCGGCACCTGGGTGTGGGACGTGGCCAACGACTGCGTCACCGCCGATGAGCGCTTTTCCCGTTCGTTCGGCTTGCCCGCCGAGCGCTGCCTGGCGGGTATCCCGATAGCCGAAGCCTTCGTTTCGATCCATGGCGATGACCGCGAGCGCGTGTCGCAGGCCATCGATCAAGCGCTGGCGCGGGGCGGGCCGTTTCGCTGCGAGTACCGCGTGCGCCAGGAGGACGGCTACTACCGCTGGGTCGAAGCTAGCGGCCGGGTTGAGTTGGACGCCCAGGGCCGCGCAGTGCGCTTTCCCGGCATCCTCATGGATATCGAATCGCGACGCGATGCCCAGGCCGAGCGCGACCGCATGTCTGCCTTGCTGCGCACGTTCACCGAAGCGGTGCCGGGGGTGGTCTACGCCAAGGATCGTGACGGCCGCATGCTGGTCGCCAACCATGGTGCGACGCAACTGATCGGCAAGCCGCCGCAGTTCTATATCGGCAAGACTGACCTCGAATTCCTTGAAGACAAGGCGCAGGCGCGCCAGGTAATGGAAACCGACCAGCGCATCATGGCTGGCGGCAAAACCGTGCAGGTTGAAGAGCAGGTGGACATGCCGGACGGCTCGGCAGCCTGCTGGCTGTCGGTGAAGGCGCCGCTGTTCAACGACGCGGGCGAGGTGATCGGTCTGATTGGCTCCTCCATTGATGTGACCGCGCGCAAGCAAGCCGAGGCCGAGTTGCGCGAGCTCAACCAGACCTTGGAAACACGCATCAGTGAAGCCATCGCCGAGCGCGAAAACGCCGAAGCCGCGCTGCGCCAGGCGCAGAAAATGGAAGCCGTAGGCCAGTTGACCGGTGGCATTGCCCACGACTTCAACAACCTGCTGGCCGGGATTGCCGGCAGCCTTGACCTGATGCGGTTGCGGCTCAAGCAGGGCCGCACCGAGGACCTGGAGCGCTACCTGGCTGTGGCCCATGGCGCGACCCAGCGCGCCGCGTCACTGACCCATCGGCTGCTGGCCTTTGCCCGGCGGCAGACGCTGATCCCGGAACCTACCGACGTCAATGCCTTGATCGACGGCATGGAAGAGCTGATCCGCCGCACGGTTGGGCCTTCGGTGGCAATCAATGTTGAGCGCGGTACCTCCCACAGCACCTGCCTGGTAGACCCGACCCAGCTCGAAAATGCGCTACTTAACCTGTGTATCAACGCCCGCGATGCGCTGGTCGGGGGCGGGCATATCACCATCAGCACGGTCGAACACAGCTTTGCCGAGCAGCCACCCGCCGATGGCGAGCTTGCCGCTGGCCGTTACCTCACGGTTTGCGTTGCCGACGACGGGGTCGGCATGGACTCGGCGACCTTGGGCAAGGTGTTCGAGCCGTTCTTCACCACCAAACCGGTCGGCGCGGGCACCGGCCTTGGCCTGTCGATGGTCTACGGGTTTGCCAAGCAGTCCGGTGGGCGCGTGCGCATCGCGTCGCAACCGGGGCAGGGCACTCGGGTGTACCTAGACCTGCCCAGCCATTCGCAGCCTTGCACACCAGCAGCGCAAACCCCGGCCAGTAGCGAAACGGCAAAGCCTGCGCCTGGTACCACGGTGCTGGTGGTGGACGATGAAGCCTCGGTGCGGCTGTTTGTCAGTGAAGCACTCAATGAACTGGGTTATGTCGTGATCGAGGCTGCCGACAGCTTGGCCGGCCTGCAACTGCTGCGCTCAGACACCCGGATCGACCTGCTGATCACCGATATCGGCCTGCCAGGTGGGGTTGATGGCCGCAAGATGGCCCACGCCGGTTGCAGCGCACGGCCCTCACTGCCGGTGCTGTTCATGACCGGTTACGCCGAGCCACAGCCGGCGGACGCGTGCATCTTGCCGGGGCCGACCGCTGTACTGACCAAGCCCTTCAGCCTGGAGGGGTTGCTGGGTGGGATCAAAAAGTTGACGCCGAGCACGGACTGACGCGGCGCGCAACAGGGTTTTGCCTGTGGCCCTTTGCCTGTAACCTGCGAACTTTGTAGGCTGCAAGCAAGGATTGCGTAAGGCATGTTCCCATCTCTTCAGGATAAAAGTCTGGTCGTCGACCTCGAAGTCATCCCCGCCAAGCCGGGCAAACCCGAGGAAATCTTCAAGGTTGGGGCGCTGCGCCAGGACCTGGACGCAACGCTCGAATGTGCTGTGAACAAAGACCTGGCCCAGGTGCTCGCCCAAGTCGACGACCTGGCCGAAGGCGCGGACTACCTGCTGGGGCATAACCTGATTGCCCATGACTTGCGCATTCTGCGTGAGCAGGCGTCGAACATGCTGCTGCACGAACTGCCCACCCTCGATACCTTGCGCCTCTCGCCGCTGGCTTTTCCGCGCAACCCTTATCACCGCTTGGTGAAAGACTACAAACTGGTGCGCGACACGCTCAATTCGCCACTGGCAGACTGCCGGCTGACGCTGACACTGTTCAATGACCAGCGCCAGGCCTTTGCCCAATTGCAGCAGTTGGAGCCCGCTGAGCTGCTGTGCTATCAGGCACTGTTGGCGCCCACCACAGCCCAGGACGCCGGCCAGCTGTTTGCGGCGTTGACGGGCCGAGAATCGGTGCCTGTTGCAGAAATCGGCCCGCTGATCGAGCAGCAGATGGCCGAGCGCGATGCTCACGCCGACCGCGATCTCAAAGTCTGCCGCACCCGCCTGAACACGTTGCTCAACGATGACCTGCACGACCCGCAGGCGCACCTGCCGCTAGCCTACGTTCTGGCCTGGCTGCGGGTTTCTGGCGGCAATTCGGTGCTGGCCCCTTGGGTGCGTTATCAGTTCCCCAAGGTCGGCGCGCTGATTCGCGAGCTGCGTGATGTGCCCTGCGGCGATGAAACGTGCCAGTACTGCCTGACCACCCACGACCCACGCCACGAACTGCAGCGCTATTTCAACTACCCGGATTTCCGTGTCGAGCCCTCTGGCGCAACGCTGCAGCATGACATCACCCTGGCGGGCATGCGCGGGGAGCATGTGCTGGCGGTGCTGGCCACCGGGGGTGGCAAGTCGATCACCTACCAAGTGCCGGCGCTCAACCGTTACCACCGCAACGCCAGCCTGACCGTGGTCATTTCGCCGTTGCAGTCGCTGATGAAAGACCAGGTCGATGGCTTGCTGGAAAAAGGTATCCATTGCGCTGCGGCGTTCAACGGCCTGCTTAACATGCCCGAGCGCGCCGATGTGCTGGAGAAAATCCGCCTGGGCGATATCGGTATCCTGCTGGTGTCGCCGGAGCAGTTTCGCAACCGCGCGTTTTGCGCCGCCATCGAGCAACGCGAGGTAGGTGGCTGGGTGTTCGACGAGGCCCACTGTCTGTCCAAATGGGGCAACGATTTCCGCCCGGATTACCACTACGTTTCGCGCTATATCGCGAGGTACCACGCAGGGCGCAAGCCAGCGCCGATTGGCTGCTTCACCGCCACGGCCAAGCCTGAGGTGCTGGCCGATATCCGCACGCACTTCAAAGATGAGCTGCGGGTCAGCTTCAAGGAATATATCGGTAGCCACGAACGCGCCAACCTGACCCTTGAAGTCATGCCCTGCACGCGCGCCGAAAAATGGCCACGGGTGCATCGCCTGCTGCATGAGTACCTGACCGAGCTGCCGGGCGCGGCCGTGGTATTCGTTGCAAGCCGCAAGGCGGCTGAGCAATTGGCCGAGTTTCTGCGCCAGCAGGAGCTTGATGCCAGGCACTTTCATGCTGGCATGGACGCAGCCGAGAAACTTGCCGTGCAGTCGGACTACAAACACGGCCGGATCCCGATCATGGTTGCCACCAATGCCTTTGGCATGGGTGTGGACAAGAAGGATATCCGCCTGGTGGTGCACGCTGACATACCGGGGTCTCTGGAAAACTATTTGCAGGAAGCTGGCCGGGCAGGGCGCGACCAGCAGCCCGCGCATGCAGTATTGCTCTACGACCCGCAGGATATCGAGACCCAGTTTGGCCTGTGCGAAAGGGCTTGCCTGAGCCAGCGCGACATTCAGCAGATCCTGAAGAAGGTCATCGCCGAGTCCAGGCGCCGGGGCAAGGCCAAACTGGTGATTACCGCCGGCGAGGTGCTTATGGATGACAGCATCCAGACCTCGTTCGAGGCTGACGCCCTGGACGCCGAAACCAAGGTGATTACCGCCGTGGCCTGGCTGGACCGTGGGGGGTACCTGGCACGTGAAGAAAACCACACGCAGATTTTCGCCTCGCGCCTGACAAAGGCGCGTGAAGATGCCGAGCGCGAGCTGCGCGAGTCCAATCTGCCTGATCGGCGCAAGGCCGAGTACCTGGCCATTCTGCGCTATCTGTACAGCGCCAATGGCGCTGAGCGGATCAACACTGACAACCTGGTGACGCTGACCGCCCTTGAGCCCCAGGAAGTCGCCCATGTGCTCAAGGACCTTGAAGCCCGCAAGCTGCTGGTCACCGATACGCAGTTCACGGTGGTGCTGAGCAATGGCCGCACCGAAAACGCGCGCCAGCAACTCAAAGCGCTGCTGGCACTGGAAAAAGCCCTGCTGGAAACCCTGGCCGAACAGGCGCCCGATGCCACTGATGGCACCTGGCAGGATATCAACCTCGCGGTGCTCACCTCAGCGCTGAAAGTGCGCCTTGAGCGTAATGACATTTTGCCCCTGGGCGTGCTGCGGCTGCTGCGTGGGCTCTCCCCGGACCGCGATGGCCATGGCGGCCAGCGGCGCGTCAACAGCTTCGAGCTGCGCCAGCTCAGCCATGATTACATCCGCCTGCGCATCCATGAACCGCGTGGCTGGAGCCGGCTGGAGCACGTGCGCGCAACCCGCGCGGTAGTTGCCAGCAAAGTGCTGGAACATCTGCTGGCCAAGTTGCCCAGCCAGCGCAAGAACCAGACAACCGAGGGTACTTTCGGTGAACTGGTTGAACTGATCGAACAGGACTTGGAACTCAATGATCGGGTGCCAAGCAACCGGGGCACTTACATAGAGCGGGTGCTGTTGTTTTTGCATCGCCAGGAGGTGTTCAGCCTCAATCACGGCATGACTGTGATGCGTCGGGCCATGACCTTGAAGGTCGATACACAGCGCACGCGTTTTCTCAACGAGGATTACCAGCGCCTGGACGAGCACTACCGCGAAAAGCGCTTCCAGGTGCATGTGATGCGCGAGTACGCAGAGCTTGCCCAAGGCAACCCTCAGGCCGCCCGGCAACTGGTGGCCGACTACTTCAATGGTGACAAGTCGAGCTTCCTCAAGCAGTACTTCGCCGGCCGCGAGGGCGTGCTCAAGTACGCGACCAGCGAGGCGTCCTGGCGGATGATCGTGCAGGCGTTGAGCGACACCCAGCGCGCCATCGTCACCGATGACCTGGACAGCAATCGGTTGGTGCTCGCAGGCCCAGGCTCCGGCAAGACGCGGGTCATCGTGCACCGCATCGCCTATCTGCTGCGGGTGCGGCGGGTACCGGCCGGCGCCATCGTCGCGCTGACCTTCAACCGTCACGCCGCCCATCAGATCCGCAAGCGCCTGCTGGCGCTGGTTGGCGCCGATGCCTATGGGGTCAGTGTGATGACCTACCACAGCCTGGCCATGCGCCTGACTGGCACGCGCCTGCAACGCGGCGACGAGGTGGACGAGCACACCTTGGGCAACCTGATGAAGGAGGCGGTGGAGCTGCTTGAGGGCTCGCTTGCCGCCCACGCCGATGAAGACGATGACGAAGCGCTGACCCAGGACGACCTGGACGATGCCCGCGCCGACCAGCGCGCCGCATTGCTGCGGGGTTACCGCTACATTCTGGTCGATGAATACCAGGACATCGATGAGGTGCAGTACCGCCTGGTCAGCGCCCTGGCGCATCGCGGCTCGTCCGATGAGGGCAAGCCTTGCATCATCGCCGTGGGCGACGACGACCAGAACATCTACGCCTGGCGCGCCACCAACAACCGTTATATCGAGGAATTTCGCAGCACTTTCGTTGCCAAGGACGCGTTTCTGGTCGAGAACTACCGCTCCAGCGCCTGCATCATCGCAGCGGCCAATCACCTGATTGGCTGCAATGCCCAGCGCATGAAGATCGACACCCCCGTCGCTATTGATACCCGCCGCGCCGCTGACCCTGCAGGTGGCGATTGGCACGCTATGGACCCACAGCGCCGTGGCCAGGTGCTGCGCCTGCTGATCGACCCGGCCGACCGCGAAAGCGGCAACCGCCAGGCCCAGGCGGCGATGCACGAGTTGCAGCGCCTGCTGGCGCTGGATGAGGTGGCATGGGACGGTTGCGCGGTACTGGCCCGCACCCATCACTATCTGTTGACCGTGCAGGCCTGGTGCGAGCAGCACGGCGTGCCTTACCACCTGGCGGCGGACAAGGACAGCAGCCTGCCGCTGACCCGCCAGCGCAGTTTTGTCGAAGTGGTCGGGCTGCTGGAGCGAGAGCGCGATGCGCTGACTGCCGAACAGGCGCTGTACAAGGCGCAGCCAGCGCTTGATGAGTTTTCGGCTGCGTTCTTCGAAACTGCGTTCGACGAACTTAAAGTGGAGTTGGGTGACTGCCAGTTGCAGTGCAAGGCGATTATCGAATGGTTGTATGACTATGCCCGCGAGGTGCGCCAGCAGCCGGGCAGCGGGCTGTACCTGGGTACCGTGCATTCGGCCAAGGGTTTGGAGTTCCGTCATGTGGTGCTGCTGGACGGCGGCTGGAACACCAAGCAAGAGGGCCTGGATGATGAGCGGCGTTTGTACTACGTCGGCATGACCCGCGCCGAACAGACCTTGACCTTGTGCGAATTCAGCGCCGAAAACCCATTCAGCGGCTGCCTGCCGGCCCAGGTGCCGCGCCAGCTGTTCCACGGCGAGCCGGTGCCGAGCCTGGGCAAGCTCTATCAGCAGCTTGGCTTGAAGGACATCGATATTGGATACGCGGGCCGGCATGTCGAGGGGCATGCTATCCATTCGGCACTGCGTCGGTTGCGCCGGGGCGAGGAACTGACCTTGCAGGCCGATGGTGGGCGGTTTTTGCTGATGGATGCTTATGGCACCGTGGTTGGAAGGACCGCCAGTTCGTTCAAGCCGGGGTTTGCCATTGAGCGCTGCGAGGTGGCAGAGGTGCTGGTTCGGTATGCGTACGAGACAGAAGAGCCATACCGCAAGAGTTGCCGTTGTGAGCAATGGGCGGTGGTGGTGCCGCGGATTAGCGGGGTGCCGGGTTAATGACTCAACACGCTCTCGTGTAGGAGCGGCCTTGTGTCGCGAAAGGGGTGCGCAGCGCCCCTGGATTTGTGCTTCAAGCTGATATTGCCGGGGCCGCTTTGCAGCCCTTTCGCGGCGCAAGGCCGCTCCTACACTAGGTTGCGCCCGGCCCCAATCGAATGGGCTTGTGCTTTCGCGCAGAGAACCGGGCAGCGTGGGAGCGGGCTTGCCCCGCGATCACCGGCGTCGCCGGTGCCATATAGCGAAGGTCAACTAGCTCCAGCACCGCAAAACCTCCGATTCACTAGCCTTCAGTTGCGATAAACCCAATCTCCCGGCATCATTTGCTAATAGTTCCCATTAGCAAATCACCGCATGCCCTCCATCCCCCTCGACGATCAGCGTCTGGCCCTGCGCAACCGTGTGTTGCATCAGATGTTCGGCGACCACCATGACTGGCTCCTGCAGCGCCTGCGAGCGCGGCTGGGCTGCTGCCATGATGCGGCCGACATGGCGTCGGAGACCTTTGCCCAAGTAGTCCAGTTGCCCGACCCGCAAGTTATCCAAGAGCCGCGAGCGCTACTGACGACCATCGCCAAGCGGCTGGTATTCGCCACTTGGCGACGCCGCGATCTGGAGCGTGCCTACCTCGAAGCGCTGGCCCAGCAGATACCGGGGTACGAGCCGTCGGCACAGGAGCAGGTGCAGGCCATCGAAACCCTCGCCAGCCTTGACCGCATCCTGAACGGGCTGTCGCCACTGGGGCGCAGCGCCTTTTTGTACAGCCAGCTGGAAAACCTCACCTACGCCGAAATCGGTGCACGCCTGGGCATCTCCGCACCGCGGGTGCATCAGTACGTGGCCAAGGCACTGGCCTTGTGCTACTTGGCGCTGGAGTGAGCATGGCGCACAACCGACTGCCACCGGCAGTGGCCGAAGCTATCGAATGGCTGGCGCTGCACCGCTCAGGCTGCATGACCGATGCAGATCGCCAGCGTTTTGAGCATTGGTTGCGCTTAAGCGCCGATCACCCAATTGCCTGGCAACGCCTTGAACAACGTGTTGGCCAGGCCTTCGCCGATGTGCCACCGCTTGCTCATCACGTGCTCAGCAGCCCGGCGACTAGCCGGCGCGGTCTGTTGCGCGGGGCTCTGGCGGTGGCAGGTATCGGCGTTGGCGGCTGGTGGTTGCAGCGCACCGGCCTGCTACCTTTTGCCCAGGGCGACCTGCACACCGGGCTTGCCGAGCGCCGCGCATTCACCTTGGACGACGGCAGCCGTGTGGTGCTCAACGCCAAAAGCCGGGTGGACCTGGCGTTTGCTGGTAACACGCGCACGCTGATCCTGCGCGAGGGCGGGTTGAGCATCCAGGTTGCTGCCGACCCGCAGCGGCCGCTGATCGTAGTCACCCCCTTTGGTGAGGCTCAGGCCCTGGGCACGCGCTTTACCGTCACGCTGCGTGAAGGCGCAGCCGATGTCTGGGTGCAGGAATCGCGCGTTCAGGTAAAAGCACCCAATGGCGCTACTGTGCAGTTGCGCAGCGGGGAGGGCGCCGTACTGACGAGCAACGCCGTTCATGCCCTGGACCCCAATCGTGCCGCAGAAGGCCGTTGGGAAGACGGCTACCTGGAAATCCATGACCAGCCGCTGGGCGTGGTGATCGATGCCTTGCGTGCGTATCGGCGGGGTTTGCTGCGCATCAGCCCTGAGGCTGCTGCATTGCGGGTTTCCGGGGTTTTTCTGCTGGACGACAGCGCACACGTGTTACGCACGCTGCAAGAAACCTTGCCGGTGCGTGTCGAGCAGCCGCTGCCGTTGTGGACCCAGGTGAGCCTGCGCTGATTTTATTTCCGTTGCCCCCTTAATAACGCAGCCCCTCGCGCCACATAGCGGGTATCGACTACCTATCGGGACCGCCGCCCATGTACCGGACACACCGTTTCAGCCTGACCCCGCTGGCCTTGGCCTTGGCCCTGAGCGCATTGCCCGTATGTGCCGCGCTGGCCAGCGAAGCCGATGCGCAGCAGCAACAGTTGGCTTTCGACCTGCCAGCCGGCCCATTGGATGCCACCCTGACCGCCATCGCCCGGTACAGCGGGCGCAGCATTTCCTATGACGCTGCGCTGACCCGAGGGCTCGACGCGCCTGCATTGCGTGGCCAGTTCAGCCCCGAGCAGGCCCTGCATCACGCGTTGCAAGGCACCGCGTTGCAGCTCAATGTGACTGCCAGCGGCGCCTTGAGCATCGAGCCACGCGCAACCGACGCGCTGCACCTTGCTGACATCAACGTGTCGGCCCAGGCGTTCGAGCAGGATGCCTGGGGGCCGGCCTACAGCAAGGTGGCCCGGCGCAGCGCAACCATGAGCAAAACCGACACCCCGCTGGTGGAAATCCCCCAGTCGATTTCGGTCATCACCCGCGAAGAAATGCTTTCGCGCCAGCACGACAGCCTGGCCGACGTGCTCGGCTACACCGCAGGTGTCGTCACCCAGCCCAACGGCTACAGCCGAGTGGCCGACGACTACCGGCTGCGCGGTTTCGACATCGGCCCGCGGACCGGCAGCGTGCTGCGCGACGGCATGAAAATGCAGAGCACGCAGTTTGAAGGCGGCCAGGAGCCGTACGGCCTGGAACGCGTCGAAGTGCTCAAGGGCGCGTCATCGGTGTTGTATGGGCAACTGGCACCGGGCGGCTTGATCAACACCATCAGCAAGCGCCCGACCCTGGCGCCGCTGCATGAGCTCAACCTGGAATACGGCAACCATCAGCGCCGGCAGATCTCCACCGACCACAGTGGTGCACTGGATGAGGAGGGCCGTTTCAGCTACCGCCTGACGGCCCTGGTGCGTGACAGCGGCACCCAGTTCGATGCGATCGATGACGATAAACAGTACATCGCGCCCGCCCTGACCTGGCAGATGGACGACGACACGCGCCTCACGCTCTTGGCCAGCCACCAGCGCACGCAAACCACGCTCACCCCGCCAATCCGCTACAACCTGACCACGTTCAGCGATACCCCCGGCTACAAGGTGCCGTACGACCTGTTCCCCGGCGAGCCGGATTACGACGACTACGACGGCACCCTGCAGACCTTCGGCTACTTGTTCGAGCGCCGCCTGAGCGACAACCTGCAACTGCGCCATGCCGCCCGTTATTTCGAATCGCGCAGCGACTACGACTACATCACCCTGAACAACAGCCGCGTCACCGGGGCGAACCTGAACAACCTGACCCGCAGCTACAACTCCCGCGAGGACATTTCCACCGGCTGGACCAGCGACAGCAACCTGACGCTGGACCTCGCCCATGGCAATTGGCAACACACCTTGCTGGGCGGCATCGACTACTACCGCAAGACCTACGACAGCCACCGCCACAGCGGCAGCGCGCCGACCCTGGACCTGGCCAACCCGGTCTACGGCAACCTGCCCACCGTCAATACCGCCGTCGATAGCGGGTCAGACCTGCACAGCACGCAGATGGGCATCTATCTGCAAGAGCAGGCCAAGTTCGATGAGCGCTGGGTAGTGATGCTGGGCGTACGCCAGGATTGGGCTGAAAACAACACCCGCAGTTACCGCGACGGCTCGCGCAGCACCGTCAGTGACAGCAAGACCACCGGCCGGGTCGGCCTTGTGTACCTCACTGACAACGGTTGGGCGCCCTACATCAGCTACAGCCAGTCGTTCCTGCCGTCCGCCGGAACCGACAGCAGTGGCGCCACCTTCGAGCCTACCGAAGGCGAGCAATATGAAATAGGCGTGCGCTACCAGCCCGCCGACCGCGAGCTGTTGATCAGTGCTGCGGTATACCAGCTGACCCAGCGCAATGTACTGACCTCGATCCCAGGCTCGGACTTCGACGAGCAGACCGGCAAGGAGCGCAGCACCGGGTTCGAGCTGGAAACCAAGGCGCAACTGAGCGAAAACCTTGGGTTGAACGCTACTTACGCTTACACCGATGCGCATGTCATTTCCGACAACGACAAGACGCTGGAAGGCTCGCGCATCGAAGGCACGCCGTACCACAGCGCTGCACTGTGGCTGGACTACCGCCTGGCTTTGCTGGGCTTGCCCAACCTGAGTGTCGGCGCCGGCGCTCGTTACAACGGCACTACGCACACCGTGCCGAGCATCAGCGACCGCAAGATCCCGGCCTACACCTTGTTCGATGCACGCATTACCTACCGGGTGGACGAGAACTGGCAGGTGAGCGCACGAGCGCAGAATCTGGGTAATGAGCGGTATCTGTATTGCGCTAATTCTTGCCGGTATGGCGATGAGCGCAGTTTGGTGGGGGCGGTTAGTTATAACTGGTGATACGCGAAATGATGCCTGGTGAAGGCTGTGCCCATGTTCGCATCGCAGTCCTCCTGACCTGAGGCTGCCAGCCGGGCCAGCGGAGTAGGCGAAAATCTGCGCCCGTGGCAGACTCCGCGCTTTTGGTTACTGGATGTTTCGCCGTGGACAAGACTGACCGCCGTCAAGGCATGGCCGATGTCGCCCAGCAGGCGGGCGTGAGCCTGAGTACCGTGGACCGTGTACTGAACGAGCGCGGCAGCGTTTCCGACAGCAAGCGGCGCAAGGTGCTACAGGCCGCCCAAGCGCTGGGTTTGAAACGGCTGTTGCCTTCTGCAGTGCATGGGCTGCTGCGGTTCGACCTGCTGTTGGTAGACAGCGCGACCGATCATTTTCGGCGTCTGGCGGTGGCCTTCGCCAAACAGGCGCAGATGCACCGCTCGCGGCTGGTGCTGCAGCGCAGCACTTGGCAGGAGCGCGCTGCCCAGCAACTGCCAGAGCTCATAAGCCAGCCTCGGGTGCCCCGTCAGGGCCTTATCGTAGTAGCTCAGGATACCCCTCAGGTACGCGAAGCCTTGCAGGCCCAGATGGCTGCCGGTGTGCCTGTGGTGTTGCTGACCAGCAGCCTGCCGGGGATGCCGGGTGCGACCTATGTGGGCATCGATAACCAGGCAGCTGGCCGCGCTGCCGGGCGGCTGATGAGCCAGTGGGTCGGGCCGGGTCAGGGGGCGGTACTGCTGGTAACCAATTCGTTGCTTTACCACGCGCATCAGCTGCGGGTGAAGGGGTTCCTGGAGGTGATGGCCGAACGCGCTCCGCAGGTACCGGTGATCGGGCCGATTGAGTGCTTTGACGACGACGACCTCAACGCCTCGAAAATAAGCGATCTTCTCGGCCGTCCTGACGGTGTTTGTGGCCTATATACCACGGGCAGCGGTTCGACCGGCGTTCATCGGGCTCTGCTCGGCAGCTCCCGCCAGGCGGTCTGGATCAGTCATGAAGCCACTGCGCAGCATGCGCGCATGCTGCGCGAAGGGGTGTTGTCGCTGGTGCTCGATCAAGACCCGGAAGGGCAGGCTGAAGCGGCTATCCAGCACCTGTTGTATGCCAACGGCGATCTTGATGAGGCCCCTCAGGTGAAGCCGCAGCTGCGCATCGTGATCGATGAAACCCTGGAAGGTTCACTCAGCTGAAGGTCTTTTGACGTAAACACGTCAAAGGCCTGATGGCGTGGCGGATTGTCGCGCCATAGACTGGCGCCGCCGTAACCGGCAGGTTGCCAGCAACGCCCCAGAACGCGCTGCGTTTATCGTTTGTCCGCCCAATATTCTTGACCCGTCGAGCTCGACCTGGCTCGGCGTGTGCTTTTGCGCGCCCGAACATCCGCCACCTGCCGCACGGCTCCCCGTGATTGTCCATAAGGAGAACTCCATGAAACGTAGGGACGCCTTGCGTTCAATGGGTGCGTTGTTTGCCGCCGCCGGCCTGGCAAAGGTCGGCGCGGTCGAACTGAAGTCGGTGCCGCCGCAAACCGGCCTGAACCGCGAAATGCTGCCGTCACCGGTGATGAGCGGCGGCCAGGGCAATGTGTTCAAGGGCCAGGCCCGCGCCACCCTGACTGCCGTATTCGATCGCCTGATTCCACACGATGAGTTGGGTGCGTCAGCCAGCGAAGCCGGCTGCGTCGACTACCTTGATGCCCAGATGAACGGCCCTTACGGCGAGTCCAAGGACCTCTACCTGGACCGCCCGCTGCGCGTCGATGAGTCCGCACTGATGGGCCTGACCATCAGCCTGCGCACCCGTCGCGACTACACCCTGGCTGGCCTTCTGTTCATCGACAACCACGCGCAAAAGCTGCATGGCCGTGCCTTCGCCGAGCTAGACGGCGAGCAGATGGACGCGATCCTGCGGCAGTTGGACGAAGGCCGCCTTGACTGGGAGGGCGTCGGCAGCGGTAGCCGCCTGTTTGAATTCCTGCTGCTCAGCGTGCGCGAAGGGTACTTCGCCGACCCGCTGTACGGTGGCAACCGCGGCATGGTCGGCTGGAAGCTGGTGGGCTTCCCCGGCGCCCGCTACGACTACCGCCAGTATATCGACCGTCGCGGACAGGACCTGGGCCTTGAGCCCATCAGTCTCATCCCGGTTAGCTGAGCCCAAAGGACAACAACATGGCAATTCAACGCAAGAAAGCTGACGTGGTAATCGTCGGCCTGGGCTGGGCCGGCTCGCTGATGGCCGAGGAACTGACCCGTGCCGGGCTGGAAGTAGTCGCCATCGACCGCGGCCCCTGGCTCGACACTGCAACCGACACGCCGCCTGCCGTCGATCCTGATGAACTGCGCTGGTCGATTCGCCGGGAGCTGTTGCTGCAACCGGGCGAGTACACCCTGACGTTTCGTAACAACTCCGGCCAGACCGCCGTACCCACTCGGGAGCTGAAAGCCTTCCAGATGGGCAAGTCGGTCGGTGGCGCAGGCTTCCACTGGGCCGGTATGGCCTGGCGTTTCTCCGAGTGGGACTTTCGTGTGCGCTCGGCCACCCTCGAGCGTTACGGCGCTGCCAAACTCAAGGGCCTGGACCAGGTGCAGGACTGGGGCATCACCTACGCCGACCTCGAACCGTTCTATGATCGCTTCGAGCGCATTGCCGGGATTTCCGGCGTCGCCGGTAACATCAATGGCGAAATCCGCCCGGGCGGCAACCCGTTCGAAGGGCCGCGCAGCCGTGAGTTCCCGACCCCACCGCTGAAAGATTCGCGGCTGATGCAGATGTACCGCGACAGCACTGCGCAGATGGGCATGCACCCGTTCTACATCCCGGTCGCCCACGTGGGCTCGGCCTATGTGAACCCGCTGGGCGTCAGCATGGCGCCGTGCACCTACTGCGGCTACTGCATGTTCCACGGCTGCGGCAACTACTCAAAGTCTTCGCCCCAGGCCTGTGTGATTCCTGCGCTGATGCGGCGCAAGAACTTTACCCTGATCACCCAAGGCTACGTGACCAAGATCCACAAGGCCGAAGACGGCAAGACCGCCACCGGCGTCAGCTATTTCGACGAGCAGGGGCGCGAAGTGGTGCAACCTGCCGACATCGTTGCGCTGTGCTCCTTCACCTACGACAACGCCCGCCTCATGATGCTTAGCGATATTGGCAAGCAATATGACCCGGTCACCCAGACTGGCACCATCGGCCGCGCCTACAACTACCAGACGTGCGCAGGTGCACATGTGTGGTTCGAGGACGAAACGCTAAACCCGTTCATCGGTGCTGGCGGCCTGGGCATTCAGGTCGACGATTACAACGGCGACAACTTCGACCACAGCAACCTCGATTTCATCGGTGGCGCGGGTTTGTTGACCGTGTCCCGTGAAGGCATGCCGATCGGCCGCTCCGGGCTGCTGCCACCGGGCAGCCCGCGTTGGGGCAAGGGCTTCAAGCAGACCTACAAGGATAATTACCAGAACTACGGGATCATCTTCGGCCAAGGCACCTCGATGCCGGACCGCGATGCCTACCTGTCCCTGGACCCCAACTACAAAGACCGCTGGGGCACGCCGCTGCTGCGCATGACCTTTGACTGGAACCAGAACGACCGCAACATGGCCCGTTTCATTGAGCAGCGCGCCGTGGATATCGGCAAGAAGATGGGCGCAAAACATGTGCACACCTTCAACTCGGCGGCCAAGTCGTGGAGCCCGTACGACGAGAACTCCAACCACACCCAAGGCGGCATGGTCATGGGCGAAGACCCGCGTACCAGCGCGGTCAACACCTACCTGCAGAGCTGGGACGCGCATAACGTATTTGTGGTTGGCGCTTCGGCGTTTCCGACCAACGCTGGCTACAACCCGACCAGTACGGTCGGCGCGCTGGCGATTCGTACCGCCCGCGCGATCCACGAGAAGTACCAGCACAACCCCGGCTCCCTGGTCTGAGGCCCGCCATGATCAAGAAAAAAACTGCCCTGATTGGCGGCGGGCTGGCGGTCCTGGCCGGCGCCGTCATGCTTGGCCTGGTGATTCAGGCGAACTCCACCGCACGTTCGGCCGTGGCTGACGACGTCGTGCGCCTGGCCGATTTCAAGGCCACCGACGCTGCGTTGATCAAACAAGGCGAGTACGTGATGCGCGGCGCTGACTGCGCAGCCTGTCACACCGCCAAGAGCGGCGATTTTGCAGGCGGCTATGTGATCGGCACGCCGTTCGGTGACATTCAGTCGTCGAACATCACCCCTGACCGCGAAGCCGGGATCGGCAACTACACCGAGCGCGACTTCTTCAATGCCGTGCGTCAGGGCCAGGGCCGTCACGGGCTGCTGTTCCCGGCCATGCCCTACACCGACTATGTGCGCATGAGCGATGACGACCTGCGCGCACTCTGGGCGTTCTTCAGCACCCTCGAGCCGAAGAACCACAAGGTCGATGAACTGGCTGGCATGAATTTCCCGTTCAACCAGCGCTTGCTCATGGCCGGCTGGAACTGGATGTTCTTCGACAACAAACCGTTCGCCCCGGACCCTGCGCAAAGCCCTGAGTGGAACCGTGGCCGTTACCTGGTGGATGGCGCCGGGCACTGCGCAGCCTGCCACAGCCCGCGCAACGCGCTGGGCGGGCCGATTGCCGCCAGCGCGCTGCAGGGTGGCCTGGTCGGCACCTGGTTTGCGCCGAACATCACCAACGACCCGCATCAGGGCCTGGGCGATAGCAGCGTCGAGCAGGTCGTCGACTACCTCAAGACCGGCAGTGATGGCGTGGCGGTGGCCAGCGGGCCAATGGCCGAGGCGATCGAGAACTCCACCCAGCACCTGACCGACGCCGACCTGCGAGCCATCGCTGTGTACCTCAAGTCGCTACCCGGCAAGCCACAACCGGTGCCGGCTGCTCTGGCCAGCACTGATGCGCGCATGCAGCGTGGCGGGCAGGGCTACGAGGTGCATTGCTCGGCGTGCCATGGCACCCAGGGTGAGGGTGTGAGCCACATGATCACCGGCTTTGCGGGGAACAAGGCAGTGCTTGCAGCCAACACCGATACCTTGACCAGCGTGGTGCTGGGCGGCGCCAAGGCGGTGCATACCCACACCTACGTGACCGGGGCGGGCATGCCAGCGTTCGACTGGAAACTCAGCGACAGCGACATCGCCGACATCCTCACCTTCACCCGTAACAGCTGGGGCAACAGCGCCACGGCCGTCACGGAGCAGGAGGTGGCGAAGATGCGCAAGCAGCTCGGCTTGCCGGCGCAGATGCGCGCCAGCGTTCAGTAAGTCCCTGCATCAACCCTTTTGCCGGGCTGCCGGCGAAAGGGCTCTGGCAGGCAGCAAATCAATAACAAAGAGAACCCCATGCTCACCATCAAACATCGAGTTCTGCTCGCCGCCATCGCCTGCGCCCCGGCCGCCCACGCCGCTGAACCGTTCGCCAGCGATTCCCCCTGGGCCCTGGGCGACTGGAACGGCACGCGCAGTGAACTGGCCCAGCAGGGCATCGACTTCGAATTTGCCTATGTCGGTGAAATAGGCGCCAACCTGGGTGGCGGCTACAACAATGACCGTAGTGCCAGTTACAGCGACCAGTATTCGCTGGGCGCGCGTTTCGACCTGCAAAAACTGCTCGGTTGGCACGATGCACGGTTTCAGCTGACCGTCGCCGACCGCAATGGTGAAAACATTTCCAACGAGCGGGTGGGTGACCCGCGCGTGGGTACTTTGAGCTCTTCCCAGGAAGTCTGGGGCCGTGGCTCACACTGGCGCATGACCCAGCTGTATTACCAGCAGGCCTTTTTCGACCGACGCCTGGACATCAAGGCCGGGCGTTTTGGTGAAGGTGAAGACTTCAACAGCTTCGACTGCAATTTCCAGAACCTGACCTTCTGTGGCTCGCAGGTCGGGAACTGGGGCGGCATCTGGTACAACTGGCCTATCACCCAATGGGCGCTGCGGGTCAAATACGCCATCAGCCCTGAGCTGTATGCGCAGGTCGGCGTGTATGAGCAGAACCCGTCCAACACCGAGTCGGGCAACGGCTTCAAGCTCAGCGGCAGTGGTACAGAAGGGGCCGTGGTGCCAGTAGAGCTGGTATGGCAGCCACGCATCGATGGGCTGCCAGGCGAGTATCGCGCCGGTTATTACTACAGCAGCGCCAACGCCAGCGACGTACTCAAGGACAGCAACGGTCAGCCTGCGGTCATCAGCGGCGCCGCCTACCGCAGTTCATCGAGCAAGCACGGGCTGTGGCTGGGCGCGATGCAGCAAGTCACGCGCGAGGCGAGTGATGCCACGCGTGGGCTGAGCCTGTTTGCCATGGCCACGGTGCATGACAAGAAAACCAGCAAGGTCGACCACTATGTGTCGGTCGGCGCGGTGTACAAAGGGCTGTTTGCGGGCCGGCCAAAAGATGATATCGGCCTGGCCATTTCCGAGGTGCATGTGAACCCTGCGTATCGCAAGAACGCCGAGCTGACCAACCTGGCCAATGGCGTCGCGGATTACGATGACCCGGATTACCTGCCGGTGCAGGACACCGAGTACAACGCCGAGCTTAACTATGGCGTACATGTCACCGACTGGCTGACCGTACGCCCCAACTTGCAGTACGTTCACCACCCCGGAGGGGTGAGCGCGGTGGAGGACGCCTGGGTTGGCGGGATCAAAGTGCAAGCCTCGTTCTGATTGTTAGGGGCTGTCTGAAATGTGTCTGCGCGAAGGCCAGACAAGGCGAAACGGGGCGAGGAACGGCCGGGGTCGCGCTCGACTGTACTGGAGTACATGAGCATTCCGAGCCCCGTTTCAACGCAGTATGGGCGAGTGCAGATACATTTCAGACAGAGCCTAGAAACCAACTGGGTTGGTCGGGGCCGAGGGTTGGGCCCCGATGGTCACCCGAGCGCTCCAGTAGCCTACCCAGTCGCCAGTGCATAGAGCAGAGCTCGGCAGTTATCGGGTAGGGAGTCGAGACAGCGCGGTGGGGGACGTCCTGGGCCTCGTTGTAACGGTTGTGGCGAGTGTACGTGGTATGCCGAATAAACAGGGCACTATGGGCTGAGTACCCTGGGTTACCAGGCTGTGTACGAAGCACTGAGACGCTCAAGCCTGTCAACAGCAGCCGTTTTGGCGATACACTCGCCGCCGAAACGTCAAGTACTCCCCCCTTCAAAGAAATGGATGCCAGGTTGCCATGGACACTGATAAGTCCCCGCGCAGTGCAGTTAGTAGACTGTTTTTAGCAAGCCTGTGCGGGCTTGTATCTCTTTACTCCCATACCAGTGTTGCCAGTTCGAATACAGTCGAACCGAAACAGTCAATCGGGGTGGAGGCATTGCAGGCTGTGTGCGAGCGGCGTCATAACTGCACCTATCAGGTTGAGGGGGATCGCCCTGGCACGACGAGCACGGTGTATGAATTGAGCGGGCTGAAGCTGGTCGTGCCCGACGAGTCCTTTCCGGACTGGATGCTTCACGCCAAGCCTGCAACTATCGGGAGCGTGCTGGGGGTTTGGCTGCCTGATTTAACCCCTGTAACGCTAGAGCAAAGGCGCCAAGGCGCCATGAAAGATATCCAGAAGAAGCGCAACGCGCTCACTGTGATCTTTTACGACAGCGAGCGCAGGCTGCGCGCGGTCTCCGCGCAGGCACTCGAGGATGACATGGTGAGCCGCAGGAGCGCCCCGCAGCCTGTCCCCTCCATACCCGGCCTGCAGGAATATGCGTTAGAAGGCAGCCCAAGTTATTTCCGCGCAACGGATTTGAACATCCGGTACCCCGATGGGCTGCCCGTATACTTCGGCTGCCATGGGGAACCCGTGATTTTCGGCTACGACCCTGTGTTGAACGTCAAAGGCGCAGAGTGCGTCATGAAGATGATGTGGCCCAACGGCTTCGTAGTCGAGTTGCGCTTTGACCAAAGCCAGTTGCCTAACTGGCAAACGGTTCTTCAACAAGGCACCGAATACCTGAAACGCTTTGAAGTGAACCACCGCTTGCCCTCTGGCACCCTGGCACTGGACTAACCTTGCAATCACCGTGGGGGTGGCTTGCAAGACCTAGTTCGCAGGCAGAAGAATCACGAAGTTCTTTTTCATGTCTTCCCGCACGGTCCATTTGCCCCTGGTGCACGGTTCGATAATGAACGTGTCGGGCGACCCGCAGCCGGAGCCTGTTTGCCATGGGAATTGTGCACAACAAAGAAGGCCAGCAAGGTCGATCACTATGTCTCGGTGGAGACGAGCTACAAGCGAATGGAATAGGGCTACAGCGAGCGGTTAGGGCCCCATCCTAAGGCAGCATTGCAGCGGTTGGCGCTGTTTCAGGTTGTATGCCGACCGCCCAGAGTTCGTGCGGCGGGATACCCTTGTGCCAACTGCGACGCGGGCCATTTATCCAAAACCATACGATTCTGTACGGATTTGTTGCCCTTCGCGGTGCGGATTGGCATTATTTGGCCATCACTCGATGCCGGCGCAGGGATGGCCGCGACATGCGGCCCGTTACTGTGCGCTGATTTCGACGCCAGCCTAGGGCCATCTATCTCTGCATTCCCCCCAAATTTCTAACCTTTTGCGGTTCTCCAAATGAGTTTTTTCCGAAAGCTCCTGGCTTTCATCGCCCAGCTATTTAGCCGGAAAGATGAGCCAGATAGCGATGTGTTGCCGAAGATTGATCCTGAGAAAATCCAGAAAGAGCTGCGAGTCGTTGAGCTAGCGCGGATTCGCGGAGCCGCCGGAGTTCCCTCCAGCAGTGCAACCCAGCTTTCAGATGTGGAGCACAGCATTCGGGGCAAGCTCGGCGAAATGCGTGAGCAGATCCTCAAGTACGGTGAGCGATCCCTGAAAAGCGCAGACAACCGTCTCGGCGCCATTGACGTGACCCGTGACATCAAACGCACCCTAGCACTGGGAGAGGAGTTCGAGCGGTACGCCGACCAGGACATTTCCAAAATGGATGGCGAGCTGGCGGAGCTTCGGCAAGCGGCCGAGGACAAAGCCCTTGCGCTCGATTCGTTCCGGGAGCAGAACAAGTTGCAATATAGGACTGCCGACGCTGCGGATCGAGATGACAAGTGGAAGAGCGGTGGCTTGCTATTCGCGATGACGGTGGGCGAAGGTTTTGGGAACGCGTTTTTATTTTCTGAGGGCATGTCCAGCGGATATGTCGGGGGGTTTGTGACCGCGTTAATGCTGTCGGCCTTTAATGTGCTGGTATGCTTCTTTCTGGGCAGGGCAAGCACCTATAAAAACCATATCAAGCCGTCCCGGATGTGCGCTGGCTATTTTGCATTGGGTGCGGGGCTGATTAGCATGGTCATTGTCGGCTTGGGAACTGCATATTTCCGCTTTGTGCTGCCCCAGCTTGAAGATGAGTCGCAATCAGCTGTCCAGTTGATTCGTGCTTATTTACAGGAGTCGATCCTTCCATTTCAGGATATTAGTTCATGCGGCTTGTTTGCCTTGACTGTTCTTTTTGGCTTGGCCGCGGTCTATAAGGGCTACACGTGGACTGACAGTTATCCAGGCTATGCGAAAGTGTATCTCGCTTACGAAGACGCACAGCGTCGTTATGTCTTTGCAATTGAAGCGCTGCGGCAAGTATTGGAACAGCGCAAAGTCGAATACCTGCTTCTGCTAGATCAGAACGTTGAGCGTGCCGCGGCAGCCATCCAAAACTTTAAGCGAAGTATGAGCCAGAAAACGGTCATCAAGAAAGTAGTGGATGAGCGAATGGTGCTGGCTGACGAAACACTCACCAATCTCGTTCGCAAGTATCGAATTGAAAACGAAATGGCCCGCCCTAGCGGTAATGCGCCTCCGGTCTATTTCGATGAGCCGGTAGCATTTGTTGAGGTCACGATGCCTGACTTCAGTACGCATAAAGATGAGCTCAAACTAGCTGAGCAAGAGCGCTTGATGGCAGCGATGACTGCCAGCCTGGAAACGATCAGGGCACGAATTCAATCATCGTTTAATCAAAAGTATGATCAAGTACAGCCGCTGCAGCAACTCGTTTCAGGGAGAGCATGATGGCAATTTATGCGCAAAAGAAAGGCGTTAGCGGTAAGGCTGTCGGCTTGCTGCTCGGTGGTGTTGCGACTGTCGCGGTTGCGGTAATGTTCTATATTAATGCCACGCGCGAGGTGCTTGATAAGGAGACGCTATGTCCGTCGACAGGCCCCAAAGGGCAATACGTTGTGCTGATTGATAATACCTCGCCCTTCCCGTTTACGCAGAAAATCGCTTTAGGTCAACGGCTTAAAACGTTAGTCGCTGAGGAACTTCCTGAAGGCTATCTGCTGTCGGTATTTCTTCTCGGTGAAGACTTCAAGAGTAACGAAAAGCCTTTATTTGAACGCTGCAACCCGGGTCAGTGGAAGGATAGGAATCAGAGTACAAGCAACAAGAAATTTGTTGACCGCGATTTCAACCAGAAATTCATAAAGCCCTTTGACGATATCGTGCGCAAGATCTCTCTCGAAGAACGCAGCAAAAACTCTCCGATCTTCCAGATGCTGCAACTCGTTGGTATCAATGGTTTCGAGCGCGCGCACGTCACGGGCGAACGTAGGCTTGTGATCTATTCTGACATGCTGGCGAACATGCCGGAGTTCAGTATGTATAGGTCGAACCTAGCAGCGTACGAAGATTTTCGAAAGACCGCTTATGGGCAAAATGCAGTAGCGCCAGGCTTGCAAGGCAGCAGTGTAACCATCAACCTGTTAGCCGCTGATCAAAAAACCTTGCAGAACACCAAGCTGTCCGTTTTCTGGGAGCAATACTTTCAAGATAACGGCGCATCGGTAGAAGGTTTTTCCCGGGTTGAGGGGCTCTAAGTGAACGCCAATAAATTGCTCAAGCGTGTCGGTACGTACTTTCTGATTGCGGTGATGTTGAAAATCGGCTTATCCGTTGCAAGCCTGATTTTGCATGATCCTTTTTGGTTAGGGTTGGTTTTCCCTATTGCTGTGATGGTCGCTTACTGGGGTGTTGGCTATAAAGTTCGCGAAAAATGGGATAAACAACTCACCTTGGCGAAGTTTGCCGATTCGGTTTACTATCTGGGCTTTCTGTTTACGGTTGCAAGTATCATCATCTGTTTGTTGGACATTGAGAGCATGGGTGACAATCTCAATGGTATGGCAATGCGGTTCGGTGCCGCGATGGTCAGCACAGCGTTGGGGATGCTGGCGCGGATTATTCATACCGGGTTTCGTATCGATGCCAATGATGCGGTGAGGAGCGTCGAGGAACGTGCAATTCACGCAGCCGAAAATCTCGCTATTTCATTTGACAACACCTTCCAACAACTCGAAGTATTTCGGGATAAGGTAGACGTCGCCTCTCGCGAAGCGGTTCAAAGCGTCAAAGAGCAGGTAAAGGCGCTGTACGAGCATAATATTGCTGCCACAGACGCCTACTTCGCGAATGCTACGCAGCAGAGCAATGAGGCCTTCGCGCTGATACTAGAAAATACCCGGCAATCTAGCGGAAACTTGTTGAGCACTATCAATGAGCTGGCCGAGAAGAGCGGCATCACACTGCGCCAGATGGAAGATAACGCCTTGGATTTCGGCACCCTAGCGCGCGATCGTGTGGAGCGAATGATCTTTCCGGATGACTTGTTCACCCGCAAGCTGGATGGTCCCATCGAAACGTTGGCGGGTACAACGCACACAGTGAATGAAGGTGTCGCTTCTTTGGTTGAAGACGTTAAGGCAGCCTCACGCCAAGTCACAACCGCCATTCGTAGCCTTAACGCTAAGACTCAAACACTTGATGAGAGCCTGGTAGCCGTCGGTGCCATTGTAACGAGCCAGGAACGCCTGGTTGATGCAATGCGGCTACAGAGCAAAGAAGTAATGGACAGTGTTGAGCGCGTACAGAAAGAGTACTTGGACTCTCTGGATGACCACCAAGAGGAATACCTCAACGAAATCAAGGCGCGTCAGCAGTCTGTTGAGCGCATTGCAGACAAGCTGGATGCTTTGAATATTCGTATTGAGAACGCCGATACTGTGGAGCGCCTGGGTAGTGGTATTGTTGACGCGCTGAAAGGTGTCCGCGACGTCAATCAAGACGTGCTAACCGAAAGTATTCAAAATAGTTTGGCGCCGCTGGTTCAGGCTCTGGTTGCTAGTAACGAAAAAACCCATGGCATTGCCGTTCGGGTGGAGGAGAGCAATCGTTCAGTCGAAGCCGCTTGCAGCCAATTGGGCGTGCTAGTCAGTAAGGTTGATGATCTCGGCGCAACCAGACGCAATGCACCCACTTACTGTATAGAGCCTGAGAGTTTGGCTGAAGCGAGATCCGTCTGATGAGCGGAAAGAACGATCAAGTATTTCAGCTTTCACTGACCGAGATATTTATCATTATCTGCTTCATATTGCTTCTGCTCATGGGGTACCAGATCTTTAAGTTAACCCATAAGAATGAGGCGCTGCATGAAAAAATGCTGTCCGTCCAAGATCTGGATATCCGGGAAAGTGCGATTAACAAGGCAGCCGAGGCACTGAAAGCACGAATGACAGCGCTGGGGGTGCGCAAACCCGATGAGATCATCAGCAAACTAGTGGACGCATCCAAAGCTACCGCAGAATTGGATCGTTTGAAGGTGCTTATGACCCAAAAAGATCAGGAGCTAACTGCTCTTGCGTCGATCGAAAAAGCCTTGATGGAGACCGCAGGCCAGAAGAAAGGGGACGACGCCAAGCAACTCATTTTGGAGACAATGATGTCCTTTGACCAGCTCAAGAAACTGGTGGTCGCCCCAACCGATGACGGCGTGCTACAGCCTACGGATGTGGTTAAACGCGTCGCTGCGCTCAAGGCACAGGATGACATGCTGGCGGCTGCATTCGGTGCAGACGCCACCAAGACGAAGGACCAGATACAAGACACGATCAAACACGCCATGACCCTCGTACAAGAGTCAAAAAAAGGGGGGAGTCCAGTCGAGTTACAGAAGGCCAATAGAGACTTGCGAGGCCAAGTCCAGTTCTTGCAGAACCGCTTGAACAAGGGACGGGGCGGCGACCTCCCGCCGTGCTGGGTGAATGAAGTTACTGGCAAAGCCGAGATGTTCCTCACGGTGAAACTGAGCGAAAATAATCTCACTTTCGAACCCGCTTGGCCTCCTGCACGCCGAGAGGATGCGATGGCATTGCCAGGTATTACAGAATTGATGGCCACGCCCACACGCACGTATGAAAGCTTTACACGAGCAGCCAAGCCGGTTTCCGATTTTGGCTCGCAAAAAGAGTGTAAATACTACGTGCGGCTGCTAAGCCAGATTCAAGATGCTGTTATCTCAGATCGGCGGCGCCTTGTGGTTGAAACGTTGTTCTACAAGGTTGAAATTAGGCGGTAGTAGGTAGTTGCCGAAATGGCTTGCTTTATGCTCTATCTGAAAAGTGTTGAAGACATGGCTGATCACTCTGCCTGGGCCAGTGCACTTTCGGCGTTTCAGTTTCTCGTGTAAAACCTAGTTCGCAGGCAGAAGAATCACAAAGTTCTTTTTCATGTCTTCCAGCACGGTCCATTTGCCCCTGGCGCCCGGTTCGATAATGAACGTGTCGCCAGCCGCCAGTGTGACCGGGTTGCAACCTTCAAGCTCGATGACGCATCGCCCACTCAGAACGTGGCAGAACTCCCAAACCTTGTAGTCGATGCGCCACGCGCCGGTGCTGGCTTCCCACTCTCCGCAAATGCGACCTTGCTGTTCATCGTGGTAGTACTTGGACGTCAGCGTGTGGGGGCTGCCTTCCAGAACTTCTTCAAAAAAGGGCAGGTCGCGCAGCGGTTGAATATCCAGTTCGCGGAATACGGTCAGTTGCTTGTTCATACTGTTTTTCTCGAGCACGTCGTGGAGAGGGCGATACATCAAAAAGGCTTCACCGGTTACGCGCAGCATCGGGTGAGCAATGATCTGGCAGGTTTTAACAATTCGAAAACCGTGGCGTTCGTAGAAGCGGCGGGCACCGTGGTTTTCTTCATAGTCGATCAGGCATAGCCCCTCCAACCCAGCATCCTCAGCCCGTTGCTGCGCATGGCGAAGAAACTGAACGCCCAACCCCTGGCTGCGCCAGGTCTCATCCAGCGCAAGGCTGGATATGTACAAAGTGTTGGGTATTTCCATGTCGGAATAAGGCGCCAGGACCGGGTCGGTCTCGACAGGCCCGTCGGGGTTCGCGCGCAAGGCATAGCTATGCATCATGCCGATGACGCACCCTTCGGACGTGGCCATCAGGCAGTTTTTGTAGGAAAAGTCGCCCTGTTCCCGTGCATAGCGAGAGGCACCGACACTGAGCAAGGCTTGCCCCGGCTCGGCAAGCTTGCTCCATATGTAATCGGCCATGCCCTCCGAGGTCAGTTGAAAGAAGCGTGCAATATCGTGCGCGTCCGTGGTTTGAGCGGGTCTGAAGTCGACAGGCATGCTGGGCTTCCCTGGGAACGGGTGGTTGGTTTTTGAGGGTTACGCCGTTAACGGGGGGCAGGGTAGGTGGTTTGAACGGTGCCCATCATGCTCGGGGCGAACACCGTCGGCACGGCGTGCGACGTTGCGCCCATGCTCAAATGGATCTGGCGGTAAAAACGCGCGGGAATGGTTGACCCGTTTGGCGGGCGCTATCAATGCAGTTGAGAGGTAGCCCAGCTGTTCACAGACTGTCGGAGGCGCCAAAGAATAGTTGTACAGGGCGGCGGTGCGGATTCACCGGGCATTTGCCGGGTGTTCGAACTGGCATTGCACCTGAGCATTCTTGAGGTTCAGTTCAAACTCGACCAGGCCGTCATGCACTTGCTGCAAAGCCTGGATCTGCCCCAACAGTTCCTGTTTTTTGTTTTCGATGGCCTGCATGGCCAGATCCCACGGCAGCTCCTGGCCGCGGTGATCCTGCAGAATGGCCTGCATCTCCTTGAGCTTGAAACCCAGTTGCTGAGCGCATTTGATGAAGGTCAGCAGCTCGACGCTTTGCTGGCTGTAGATCCGGTATTTACCTTGGCGTTGCGGGGGTGGCAAAAGGCCGATTTCTTCGTAATGCCTAATGCTTTTGACAGTGGTGCCCGACAGCTGGGCTGCTTTGCCGATGTACATGAAAATCCCTTTTTTGACGCATCAGAAGCACAAACAATGTCGCGCGCTCACAAGAGCGCGCGGCATCTTTGCACAACTGCCAAAGAGCGGGAAGTCAGGTTGGACAAGCTGTCACAGGAGGGAGACTCGGCAGGGCAGCGCAGGTGCAGCCCAACCGCCCCGATCAGCGGCTGGCGACCGCCTGGGCTTGTTTGAGCCAGGCTTCACGTTGTTCCGGCTTGGACCCCAATACCGGACCGAACGTCAGGGTTTTCAGGGTTTTTATGCCGCAAAACGCCAGGGTGGTCTTGCGCATTTGGTGCAGGCCCGGCATGCGATACACCCATCGGTAGTACCACGGTGGTGTGTCCATGGTCACCAGAAGATGAGCCGTGCGGCCCTTGAGCAGCTTGTCCGGGAATGCCGAGCCCTTGTGATACTTGAAGGCAAAATCGGGCAGAAACACGCGATCAAAAAACCCCTTGAGCAACGCCGGAATACCGCCCCACCAGATCGGGTACACGAACGTCAAATGTTCCGCCCAGGTAATGTCGTTCTGTGCGTTGATCAAATCGGGCTCAAGCAACTGGATCTGGTTATAGCCATCGTGCAAGACCGGATCGAAACTCAGGGTGTCCAGGCGTAGCAGCCGCACCTCATGCCCTGCTTGCGTAGCGGCCTCGACATACCGTTCGGTCACGGCGCCGCAAAAGCTGTGGTTAGAAGGGTGGCCGAGGATTACGAGCATGCGTTTGCTCTTCATGACGAACTCCAGATAATGGAGTGTGAAGGGTAAAGTCTGCCCCTAACGGTAGAGTCAAGCCTTGCCTGCTACCGGTAGAGACAAACAGGCCAGCAGCGCTCGATCGCACCCGGCACACCGTTGAACCACCGCGATGGGCCGCAAAGCGGCCCTGATGGGCTTAACTGACTGGTATTAGGCGCTGCCCCGGTTATCAATAGTTCGCGCATGCGAATCGAGCTTTTCTGAGCCCGGGGGCAGCAATTGTCGGGGGTTGGGGGACCTGTTCGGATTCCCCTTAAAGACTATCTGGGTCGCCAAAAAACATCTGTATCCGCGACCGCAACCACCGCTCCGCCGGGTCATTATCCTGCGCCCCGCGCCACGCCATATGCAGCTCGAAACTGCGCACCTCAATCGGCAGGTCTTCGGCCCGCAACCCGCCCGCCGCTGTCAGTGCATCCGCCGTGTAATCCGGCACTGTCGCGACAATATCCGTCCCCGCCAGCAAGCTCCCCAGCCCGTTGAACTGCGGCACGGCCAGCACCACATGGCGTTTGCGGTCGATTTCAGCCAGGGCTTCGTCGATGAACCCAGATAGATCACCGGCAAACGACACCAGCGCATGGGGCCGGGCGCAGAAGTCGTCCAGGGTGATGCTGCCGGGCTTGGTGTCGGCGCGCAGCAGTTTGGGGCGGCTGCGGCGCAGCACCTTGCGCTTGGCGTTGGCGGGCAGGTCGCTGGTGTAGCTGACCCCCACCGAAATTTCGCCGGAGGCGAGCAGGGCGGGCATCAGCAGGTAGTTGACCCGACGCACTACCAGCACGATGCCTGGGGCTTCGGCGCGGATGCGCTTGAGCAACTGCGGCAGCAGGGCGAACTCGGCGTCGTCGGACAGGCCGATGCGGAACACCGAGCTGCTGGTGGCGGGGTCAAACTCGGCGGCGCGGCTGACGGCGGTGGAGATCGAGTCCAGCGCCGGCGACAGCAGGGCGAAGATCTCGTGGGCGCGGGCCGAGGGTTCCATGCTGCGGCCGGTGCGCACGAACAACGGGTCGTCGAACAGGTTGCGCAGGCGCGACAGCGCGGCACTGATCGCCGGCTGGCCAAGAAACAGCTTTTCGGCGGCGCGGGTCACGCTGCGCTCGTGCATCAGCGTCTCGAACACGATCAACAGATTGAGGTCTACACGACGCAGGTCGTTGCGATTCATTCGGTGCAGCTCGCCTGGAAATGGGGCAGGGGTGAATCTTACGGGCAAAGGCTGTTACCCTGCACCGTTTTCCGGGTGCCAATTTGCCGATTCGCCAGGGGCCCAATCAATGACAGGCATGTCGACTATTAACGGCCACTGATGGCCCTTAATGCAAAGCCCGGATAAAGTCCGTGGTAATACGAGATTCACAAAGGCGAGGTATGCCATGTCCCGCATGATCCGTTTCCACAAGTTCGGCCAGGCCGATGTGCTGCGCTGCGAACAGCAGGCCGAGCCGTCGCCGGCTGCCGGCGAGCTGCAGATCCGCGTCGAAGCCATCGGCGTGAGCTGGTACGACGTGCTCTGGCGGCAGAACCTGGCCCCTTCCCAAGCCCGCCTGCCAGCAGGCATCGGCCATGAAATGGCCGGTGTGGTTACCGCGGTCGGCGAAGGCGTGGATGACATTGCCGTGGGCGACCGGGTTGCCAGCTTCCCGGCCACCAGCGCCAACGACCACCCGGTGTACGGCGATGTGATCGTGCTGCCGCGCAACGCCATTACCCGCTACCCCGATGTACTGACGCCGATCGAAGCCAGCGTGCACTACACGCCGCTGTTGATCGCCTACTTTGCCTATGTCGATCTGGCCCGGGCCAAGGCTGGGCAGACGGCGTTGATTACCGATGCCAGCCACTGCGCAGGGCCGGCTTTCGTGCAACTGGGCAAAGCCCTGGGGCTGCGCGTGTTTGCTGCCACCAAAGAGCCCGATCAGCGCGAGTACCTGCTGAGCCTTGGCGCCGAGAAGGTCATTGTGACCGAAGAGCAGGACCTGCTGCTGCAGATCGGCAAATACACCGATGGCCGTGGCGTGGATATGGTGCTCGACGGCATGGGCGGGCCGCAGATGTCATTGCTCGGCGATGTGCTGGCACCGCGTGGCAGCCTGGTGCTGTATGGGCTGCAAGGCGGCAACCAGACACCGTTTCCAGCGTGTGCGGCGTTTCAGAAGAATATCCAGTTCCATGTGCACTGCATTGGCAACTTCACTGGCAAGCCGGAGCTGGGGATCGCGCAGGACCAGGTCGCGTTGCAGCGGGCGTTGCGCGATATCAACCAGTTCACCGCCGACCAGTTGCTGACGCCACAGATCATCAAGGTGTATCCGTTCGACAAGGTGGTCGATGCGCACCGGCATATGGATGAATGCCCCTGCGGTGGGCGGGTTGTGCTGGATATGGGTAGCCATTGAGAGAGTAGGGCCGCTTTGCGGCCCTTTTTGTGACACCAGGCTGCACCTACGCTGGCCGCGTCTGGCTCGAAGCCGTCAGCCGATAGTCCCCCGGCGTTACCCCGGCATGGGCCTTGAACACCCGTTGGAAATGGCTCTGGTCGGCAAAGCCCAGCGCGTAGGCCACGTCCGCCAAACCCTGGCCCTGGCGTAACAGCTCGCGCGCCTTGTTGACCCGGGCATTGAGCAGATAAGCGTGGGGGGTCATGCCGGTCGCTGCGGCAAACGCGCGAATCAGCTGATAACGGCCAAGCCCGGCCTGGGCCGCCAGCGCGTCGAGGTTCAGGCCTGCCAGGTCCTGGCGCTGGATCTGCTCCAGCAGCTCGCCCAGCAGCGACGACGCCAGGGCAGGCGCTGCCGGCAAGGCTGGCTGCCCGGAAAAGTCATGGTCGCCAATGAACGCCACTAGCGCTGCATCCTTTTCCAGCGCAGTGGCGCTGGAAAACAGCACCTCGTTAAGCCTGCAGAACTGCCGATACAGCGCCGGCACGCGGGTGATGCGCGCTGGGGCCTGCGCAGTTTCGGCATCGATGCCGGCCTCCAGGCGCAGGCGCTGCAACCAGTCGGCATTCAGGTGCAGCATCTGGTAGCTCCAGGCCTGGCCAGGCTCAGGGTTGCAGGCATGCACCCGCTGCGCCGGCACGAGTACCAGGGTGCCCGGTGCAAGCCGGGCCTCGCCGCGCCCGGCCCCGGTAAAACGGCTGAAGCCGGCATCTACCGCACCGATGGAGAAGGTGGGGTGGCTGTGCGCCTTGTAGCACGCCCGGCTATGGCAGGCGCGCCGGCTCTCGACATGGGGCAGCGCCGGGTCGTGCCAGAATTCGCAGCTGGAAGTGGGCATCGCGTAGAGCCTGCAGGGCATGGAAGCTGCCAGTCTACTGTTCTGCCCAATTGCCGCGCCACTGTGCTTGACGCAAACGCCGCGCCGAAGCGACGCTGGCAAGCCCCAGAAGGAGAACAAAATGGACCTGTCGAGCCTGCTGCTGTTCATCCCCGCCTGCTTTGCCCTGAACATGGCGCCGGGGCCGAACAACCTGTTGTCGTTGCATAACGCCAGCCGTTACGGGCTGCGCACCGCTTGTGTCGCCGGAGGCGGCAGGTTGCTTGCGTTCAGCGGCATGATTGCCTTGGCCGCCCTGGGCCTTGCTGTGGTGCTGCACACCAGCGAATACTTGTTCCTGGCAATCAAGGTGCTGGGTGCCGGCTACTTGTTCTACGTCGCCTGGCAGCTGTGGCGCGCGCCGGTGGGCGAGGCCGCCTTGGCCTCGGAGCCGTCTCGCGGCATCTGGAAGCTGGCGCGTCAGGAGTTTTTGGTGGCGGCGGGCAACCCAAAAGCGATTCTGCTGTTCACCGCCTTCCTGCCCCAGTTTGTAGACGTTGGCAGCAGCACGCCGGTGGGCGAGCAGTTTGTGTACTTGGGTGTGCTGTTCCTGTTGCTGGAGTGGGCGGCCATCGCTATTTACGCAGGGCTCGGCACCTATTTGCAGCGTTGGTTCGAGCGACCAGGCCCGAGGCGCGTGTTCAACCGGGTCAGCGCCTCGCTGCTGGGCTGTGCCGGGTTGGGCCTGCTGGCTGCGCGGCGTTAGAAGCGCCAGCGCAGGCCAAGGTTTACGCCGCTGGCTTGTTGCTGGCGGCTGTCGAGATTGCGGGTGTACTGGGCGCCCGCATGCAACGTCAGTGTTTCGCTGGCCTGCACCAGCAAGCCGCTTTCCACTTGCAGCGAGGTGTAGCGGTAGTCGGTCTTGATGCGTTCGGCCCGGTCGAACACCACGCTGTCATGGCCGCCATCGCCGTGCCACACATTGAGCTGCGCATACGGCTGCCAGCGTGCGGTTGTTGCACGCTCCAGGCGCAAACCCAGGCGGGTGGTGATCTCTACCTGGGCCTCGTGAGCCACGTGCGAGACGCGGTCACTGCCATCGTCGAGCACAACTTTTTGTGCAACTAACTGCGCCTGGGGCTCCAGCGTCCACCCCGGCCACAGCGCCATGGGCAGGCCGGCTTCCAACGAGGCGGTCCACGCATGGCCATCCAGGTCAAGCTTGCCGCCTCGGTCGGAGCGAGCCTGGCCGTCGAGCCAGGTGTACTGCACCACGCCATCGACATAGCCGCCTCTGGCTCCAACCCGAGTCCAGTACAGCCCGAGGCTGTCGCCAGTCAGTTCCAGCTCGCCGACGCGCTGGTTCGCTTGCGCCAGGGCATAACCCTCGACCCGCGCATTCAGACGGCTGTGGCCCAGGTACACCCCAGCCTGCTGATGCGCACCCTCAGCGTCGGTATTGGCGTAAAGATCCTGGCCCACTCTGAAGCCATTGATATCCCCCTGCAGGCTTGGGTTGACGGTGCCACTCCACTGCTGATGCAGGTTAGCGGCATACGCCTGCCCCCAACTGCCGGACTGCACACGCTGATCACCTTGACGCTGATGCAGTGTGCCCACCGCTAGCCGTGCGATCACCGCCGCACCGCGTGGAGCTGCGGCATAAACGGGCACCTCCGGCCGGTAGAGTGGCGCTTGGGTGGCAAGCAGGCTTGAGCGTAGGTACCAGTTGTTTTCGCTACCGGCGGTTAGGCCGCCCTTGAACAGTTGGTAGTCATAGGCCCCGGCAGACACCGGCGCGGCCTGAGTAAAAGCAGCGGCGCTGCTGGTGGCGCCCTGTACTGCTTCAACCACCAGAGTGCCATCGCTGACGGTGGCTGCGCCGCTGCCGCCCAGGTTGGTGATGTGCAGGCGTGTGCTGCCGCTGACTGTGCCTTGGCTGACGATGAGCCGGTCGGAGGCCGCGCCATCGCCGGCCAGTACGCTGTTCAGGCGCACGCTGCCATTGCTGCCCTCATAATCGCCGACGATGGTAAGCCGACCTCGGGCGTCGTTTCCGGCACTCAGGTCTAAAGTACCGGCATTGCGCACCGTAGCCCCGCCTGCACCGAGGGCGGCAATGGTACCTTGGCGGGAGGTGAGGGTACTGCTGGGGTCGATGGTCAGAGTGCCGCTGCCGCTGACTGCATCGCCTAACAGCAGCGTATCGTCCAGCGCCAACCGGCTGGCTTGGGTCAGGTGGATCTGCTCCCAGTTGCTGTAATTGGCGCCGCCGAGCGGGTTACTGCCGGCAAAGGTCAGGCTGTCCTCGCCACTGCCGCCATCAAGCGTGATCGCTAGCACATCGGCCCCAAGCCCGCGCACGTCACCCGTGTCGTTGCCTGGGCCGAGGTCGACCGAACCGCCAATCCGCCCGCCGTCCCAGACGAAGCGGTCGTCGCCGGTACTCAGCAGCACGTTGCCGCCAATCTGGCCACCGTGCACAAGCACCTGGTCATTGCCACCGCTGACGCTGATATTGCCGCCGATACTGCCGTTGAAAACCTCTACGTAATCGGTATCAAAACCGGTAATCAGGTTCTGGTCGATGCCGCCGCCGCGCATGATGAAGGTGTTCTGGTCCAGGCGCATGTTGACGTTGCCGATGCGCCCGCCGTCCATTTCGGCGTAGTCGCCGCTGTCGAAGGTGCCCTGGATCCAGCCGCCGGACATGTAAAAAGTGTCCAGCCCGTCGCCCTGGTTGAGATTGCCCTCGATCACACCGCCGCTCATGCTGAAGTCGTCGATGCCGGCGCCTTGGTTGACGTTGCCTGCGATGCGGCCTGAGGCCATGTCCAGGCGGTCGCGCCCTGCGCCAAAGGTGACGTTGCCGATGATGCTGCCGTTGCCGCCAGCAGGGAATAGCAGGCTGTTGTCGCCGCTGGTATCGGTCAGTGAAGGGGCGCTTGCGCTGCTGCAAACGAAGTTGTCATCGCCAGGCCCTGGCAGCAATGTGCAGTCGGCCTGGGCCGTGCAGATACCCAGCATTTGCCACAACATAACGGGCAGGTACAGGCGCGCCGCCATCGTGGAATCCTCCGCATAGCAGAAGGGCCGGCACGACAGCAAAGCTGTGCGGGGTCACCGCGGTTTTACAGAGGCACTGCGGCGCGGCGCAACTGGCAAAAATGACAGGTGGCCGCTGCGGGTAGGCGGTCAGTCGCGGTAGAACGTCTGCACCAGGTGGTAGCCGAACTTGCTCTTGATCGGCCCATGGACCACGCGCAGCGGCTTCTTGAAGATCACTTGGTCGATTGCGCCGACCATTTGCCCGGGGCGGACTTCGCCCAGGTCGCCGCCACGTTTGCCGGATGGGCAGGTCGAGAACTTCTTGGCCAGCACGTCGAAGGCTTCGCCATTGGCGATACGCTGCTTGAGCTTTTCGGCTTCTTCAGCGGTTTTTACCAGGATGTGGCGGGCTTGAGCTTTCATGTAACACCTGTGTTTCGGGGCAAAAAAGGCCGCCATTATGCCTGAAGCCGCGCCGCTGTGCGGGCCTTGCCCCGCACGCGGCGGTCATCACTGGGCCAGCCAGCCGCCATCGACGTTCCAGGCCGCGCCGCGTACCTGGCTGCCGGCCTCGCTGCACAGAAACAGCACCAGCTCACCCAGATGCTGGGGCGTGACGAAGGCCAGCGATGGCTGCTTCTCGGCCAGCAGGTCGTGCTGTGCTTGCTGGGCATCCCCGCCATTGGCGGCGCGGTCGTCGATCTGTTTCTGCACCAGCGGTGTCAGTACCCAACCGGGGCAGATGGCGTTGCAGGTAATGTTGCTGGTGGCGGTTTCCAGGCCGATCACCTTGGTCAGGCCGACCACACCATGCTTGGCGGCCACGTAGGCAGCCTTGCCGGTGGAGCCGACCAGACCATGCACCGAGGCGATATTGACGATGCGCCCCCAGCCGCGCTCGCGCATGCCCGGCAGTACCAGCCGGCTGCCATGGAAAACGGCTGAAAGGTTCAGGGCGATGATCTTGTCCCAGTCCTCGACCGGGAACTGCTCCACCGGGGCGACATGCTGAATGCCGGCGTTGTTGACCAGAATGTCCACCGCGCCAAAGGCGCGTTGTGCGGCGCCGAACAGTTGTTCGATCTGGCGGATGTCGGAGAGGTCTGCTGGGTGGTGGATGGCTTCGACATCTTGGTGCTTGATCTGGGCGATGGCCGGGGCCGGGTCACCGAAGCCATTGAGGACGATATTCGCACCGGCCTGGGCCAGTACCTGGGCGATTCCCAGGCCGATGCCGCTGGTAGAGCCGGTGACCAGTGCAGTCTTGCCTTTTAGGGTCATGCAGTTCTCCTTGGTTGTTTTGGTGTTGCGCCGCATTTGCTTGCGTAGGAGCGGCCTCGTGTCGCGAACGGGCTGCACAGCAGCCCCGGCGCTTTTGAGTGGCCTCGAAATTCTGGGGCCGCTACGCAGCCCGTTCGCGACACAAGGCCGCTCCTACACCGACCGTGCCCAGCTTGCCATGAGGGCCGGGCTGCTCTTTACCTTCGCGGATCAAACGCCTCGCGCAGCGCCTCGCCGATAAACACCAGCAGCGACAGAATCAGCGCCAGGGCGAAGAACGCCGTAAAGCCCAGCCACGGCGCTTCGAGATGCTGCTTGCCTTGGGTGACCAGCTCGCCCAGCGAGGCGCTGCCGGCGGGCATGCCGAAACCGAGGAAATCCAGCGCGGTCAGGGTGGTGATCGCCCCGGTCAGCATAAACGGCACAAGGGTCAGCGTCGCGTTCATGGCATTGGGCAGGATATGCCGCAGCATCACCTGCAGGTCGCTCAAACCCAGCGCACGCGCAGCTTTTACGTACTCAAGGTTGCGCCCACGCAAAAACTCGGCGCGCACCACATCCACCAGGGTCAGCCACGAGAACAACGCCATGATGCCCAGCAGCCACCAGAAACCCGGCTCGACGAACCCCGACAGAATGATCAGCAGATACAGCACCGGCAGCCCGGACCAGACTTCGAGCACGCGCTGGCCAAGCAGGTCGACCCAGCCGCCGTGGTAGCCCTGCAATGCCCCGGCAGCAAGCCCGATCAGCACGCTGACCGCGGTCAGGGCGAAGGCGAACAATAACGACACTCGGGTGCCGTAGAGCACCCGCGCCAACACGTCGCGGCCCTGGTCATCGGTGCCCAGCCAGTTGCTTGCGCTTGGCGGGCTAGGGGTGGGTACCTGCAAGTCGTAGTTGGGCGTATCGGCGCTGAACGGTATGGGCGCGAACAGCATCCAGCCACCCTGGCTTGCGATCAGCTCGCGCACGTACTGGCTGCGGTAGTCGGGTTGAAAAGGCAGCTGCCCGCCGAACTGCTGCTCGGTGTAGCGCTTGAGCGCTGGGGTGTACAGCTCGCCTTGGTACGACAGCAGCAGCGGCTTGTCGTTGGCCACCAGTTCCGCGCCCAGGCTCAGCAGCAGCAACCCTGCAAACAGCCACAGCGACAGCCAGCCACGGCGGTTGTCGCGAAAGCGGCGCAGGCGCCTGCGAGCCAGTGGCGAGAGCATCAGTGCGCCCTCGTGTCGAAGTCGATGCGCGGGTCCAGCGCCGTGTAGCACAGATCGCCCAGCAGACGAATCAACAGCCCGGCCAAGGTAAAGATGAACAGCGTGCCGAACACCACCGGGTAATCACGCGACACCGCCGCCTCGTAACTCATGCGCCCAAGGCCGTCGAGCGAGAAAATAACCTCGATCAGCAAAGAGCCTGCAAAAAAGACCGTGATCAGCGCCTGGGGGAGCCCTGCGACCACCAGCAGCATGGCGTTGCGCAGCACATGCCGGTAAAGCACCCGGCGCTCGCTCAGGCCTTTGGCCCGCGCCGTAATCACGTACTGGCGGGTAACTTCATCCAGGAAGGCGTTTTTGGTCAGCAGGGTGAGGGTGGCGAACCCGCCGATCACCAGCGCCCCCACTGGCAATACCAAGTGCCAGAAATAGTCGGCGACTTTGCCCAGCAGGCTGAGCTGGTCGAAATCGTCGGACACCAGGCCCCGCACCGGGAACCAGTTCAGCGACGTGCCCCCGGCGAACACCACGATCAGCAGCAGGGCGAACAGGAACGAGGGCAGGGCGTAGCCGATCACGATCAGCGCGCTGCTCCAGGCATCGAAGCGGCTACCGTGGCGCACCGCCTTGCGGATGCCCAGCGGGATCGATACCAGGTAGGTGATCAACGTGGCCCAGAACCCCAGCGACAGGGTGACCGGAAGTTTGTCCAGAATCAGGTCGGTGACCTTGCCCCCACGAAAGAAACTCTGGCCGAAATCCAGCCGGGCGTACTGGCCGAGCATCAGCCACAGGCGTTCGCTGGCGGTCTTGTCGAAGCCGTACTGGCGCTTTATGTCATCCAGCAGCTTCGGGTCCAGCCCACGGCTGGCACGCGACTCACCCTGCAGCGCTTCGCTGCGCGCGCCAGGTGCGCTGCCGCCGATGCCTTGCAGGCGCGCCACCGCTTGCTCCACGGGCCCGCCCGGGGCGGCCTGGACGATGGCGAAGTTGACCAGCAGGATGGCCAGCAGTGTGGGAATGATCAGCAACAGGCGGCGCAGAATATAGCCGGTCATGGTGAATTGCCCTTGAGCGCGCGCATCTGCTGGTCGGTCAACGCCGTTGGGCTGACCTCCCACCAGGTGTCGAGGCCCTCGTCATACGCCGCCTGAACCTTGGGCAGGCCGAAGCGGTTCCACCACACCGTCGAGCTGCCTGGCGGGTAGTAGTTGGGGATCCAGTAGTAGTTCCACTGTAACACTCGGTCCAAGGCATGGGCGTGGCGCAGCATGGCGGCCTGGCTGTCGGCGCGCACCAGGCCTTCAAGCAAGCGGTCGACAGCGGGGTCCTGCAGCACCATCACATTGTTCGAGCCAGGGTCATGGGCTGCCGCAGAGCCGAAGTAGTTGTAAAGCTCGCTGCCCGGCGAAAGGGTGACCGGGTAGCCGGTGACGATCATGTCGTAGTCGCGTGCCATGACCCGGTTCACATATTGAGCGGCATCGACATTGCGGATATTCAACGTAACGCCGATTTGCGCCAGGTTGCGCTTCCACGGCAGCAGCAGGCGTTCAAGGCCCGCCTGCCCGTTGAGGAAGGTAAAACTCAGCGGCTCGCCGGCGGCGTTGACCAGTTGGTCGCCCTGCGGGCGCCAGCCAGCGGCTTGCAGCAAGGCAAGGGCTTGCAACTGTTGCGGGCGGATAATGCCCGAGGCATCGGTGACCGGCGCTGTGAAAACCTGGCTGAACACTTCGTCGGGCACCTGGCCGCGCAGCGGTTCGAGCAGCTTGAGCTCTTCGGCATCGGGCAGCGTACGGGCAGCCAGCGGCGTATTGGAGAACACGCTCTGCTGGCGGATGTACATATTGCGCATCATCTGCCGATTGCTCCACTCGAAGTCCCAGAGCATGCCCAGCGCCTGGCGCACGCGGCGGTCCTGGAAGGCCGGGCGGTCGAGGTTGAACACAAACCCTTGAGCCACCTGGGGCTTGGCCGGGCCCAGATGGGCGCGTTGCAAGCGCCCGTCGTCGAGGGCCGCGCCCTTGTAGCCCAGGGTGTAGGCGGTGGCAGAGTATTCGCGGTTGTAATCGTAGCCGCCGCCCTTGAGCACCTGGCGGGCGACTTCGGTGTCGCCGAAGTATTCCAGGCGGATGCGCTGGAAGTTGAAGCGCCCCCGGCTTACGGGCAGGTCACGGGCCCACCACTGGGGGTCGCGTTCAAAGGTGATGCTGCGGCCGTTGTCGATGCGGCTGATCCGGTAAGGCCCGCTGCCGACCGGCTTGTCGAAACCGCCACCGTTGGCAAAATCGCGCTGCTGCCAGTCGTGCTCAGGCAGCACCGGCAGGGTGGCAATATCCAGCGCCAGGGTGCGACCGTGCGGTGTTCGCAGGTCGAAACGCACTCGTCGCGGGCCCTCGACGATGACCGCGCTGACGTCGGCGAATAACGTGCGGTACTTGAGGCTGCCCTTGCTCATCAGCAGTTCGAAGGTAAAGCGTACGTCTTCGGCCCGCACCGGCTTGCCATCGGCGAAGGTGGCGCGTGGGTCGATGTCCACACGCAGCCAGGCATCGTCCGGTCCGCGTTCCAGGGTGCGGGCGATCAAGCCATAAACGCTGTAAGGCTCATCGAACGAGCGCACGGCCAAGGGCGCGTACAGCCAGCCGTCGACTTCACTGACGCCGGTGCCTTTGTCGATAAAAGGGAGGATATGGTCGAACTGGCCGATTTCGATGGCCGAGCGGCGCAGGCTGCCGCCTTTGGGGGCGTCGGGGTGGACGTAGTCGAAGTGCTGAAAGCTTGCGTTGTAGCGAGGGGCTTCACCGTAGACGGTGAGGGCGTGGCTGGGGGCGGCGAGGGCGGTGAATGCTGAACATAACAGTGCTACTGCCGCCAAACCCTGTGAAAGCCGGTTTGCCGGCGAAGGCGGTCGTGCAGGCGACAATAATGCCTGGCTGGACGCATTCGCGGGCAAGCCCGCCCCCATAGGGCTGCTCATCGGCTGTGATGACTCAGTCCTGGCGGCTGGTCACTTCGAGCAGGTGATAACCGAACTGGGTTTTCACCGGGCCTTGCACGGTGTTGACCGGGGCGCTGAACACCACGGTGTCGAACTCTTTGACCATCTGGCCTGGGCCGAACGAGCCCAGGTCACCGCCTTGGCGGCTGGACGGGCAGGTGGAGTTGGCCTTGGCGACTTCGGCGAAATCGGCGCCTGCTTCGATCTGGGCTTTGAGTTCGTTGCACTTGTCTTCGTTGCTGACGAGGATGTGGCGGGCGGTGGCTTTGGCCATGAGAGCTGCTCCTTGGGTGAAAAAGGGCAAGACTAACGCACTTGCCTGGGGCATGTCTCGCCGTAGAGCAAACCCTCATCCCCTGACTCAGGCCGGCGGACTGCGCCCAGGAATTGAATGGGTGTCCAATTTCTTGAAGGCAGTCCACTTTGCGGCAGCAAGAGCAATGACGGAGGTCATGCTTGCGCATCGCGGGGCAAGCCCGCTCCCACAGTAGGTATAACGCTCTGTGCGATAGCGATGCCGGGCACTACAAACGTTGTGCCGCCCCGCGCAGCAGGGCCTCTGTCGATGCCCACCCCAAGCATGCGTCAGTGATCGACACGCCGTATTTCAGCGCGCCCTTGCCCAGCGCCTGGCAGCCGTCGAACAGGTGGCCTTCGAGCATGACCCCGACCAGCGAACGGTCGCCATCCAGGCGTTGCTGCAAGACATCCTCGAACACCGCCGGCTGCCGCGTGGGGTCCTTGCCGCTGTTGGCATGGCTGCAATCGACCATGATCCGTGCTGCCAGCCCAGCCTTGGCCAGCCCCTGGCGCGCCAGGGCAATACTTGCAGCATCGTAATTCGGCCCCTGATGGCCACCGCGCAGCACCAGATGAGTGTCCGGGTTGCCAAGGCTCTCGATGATTGCCGGGTAGCCCTGTGCATCCATGCCGAAGTGGCGATGCGGGTGCGCGGCGCTGCGCATGGCGTCACAGGCGATGCCAATGCCGCCATCGGTGCCGTTCTTGAAGCCCACCGCCAGCTCCAGGCCGCTGACCATCTCGCGGTGGATCTGCGATTCGGTGGTGCGCGCACCAATGGCCGCCCAGCCCAGCAGGTCGTCGAAGTAACCGGCTGCCACCGGTTGCAGCAGCTCGGTGGCGACCGGCAAGCCGCGCTCGATCATGCTCAGCATCAGCCCGCGGGACAGCGCGATGCCTGCGTGCATATCGTCGCTGCCATCAAGGTGCGGGTCGTAGGCCAGGCCTTTCCAGCCCACCGTGGTACGTGGCTTTTCGACGTAGGCGCGCATCACCAGCAACAGCTTGTCATCCACCTCGCGGCTGAGTTCAGCCAGGCGGTCGGCGTATTCAAGGGCGGAGCGTGGGTCGTGCAGCGAGCACGGGCCGACCACCACCAACAGGCGCGGGTCGCGGCCTTCGAGGATGGCGCGGATGGCCTGGCGTTGGCTATGGACTTGCTGGGTGAGTTCGCTGGACAGTGGCATCTGCTGCTTGAGCAGGTGCGGGCTTGGCAGGCGTTTGCTGACGCTGGTATTGGCGGCTTGCGGTTGGGTCAGGGCGAGGTTCGAGGCGTGCATGGTGTTATTTCCCTGGGCGGACGGCGGGTTCAGGCCCGCGCGGTCGGCCCTATCGAGGTGTTCGACAGATCGTCAAATTCGGTTGAGGTGCGGCAGTGCCACCGGAAATCGACCGAACGGAGGCGGCAGGCTGGCCCGAACGGGATTGGCTAAATCGCCATGCGTAGGTGCTTGGGTAGGCATAAGTGATGTAAGTCATGAAACTGTCCTCAATAAAAATGTTGAAAGTCAAAGCCCGAAAAAGCAAAACCCCCGGTCGGGGAGCCGACCGGGGGTTTGAGTATTCTCAGTTTCGGCGGCCCCTCGAAGGTGGGCGCCGGGTAGGTATCGGCGCCTAGTGGCTAAACCAATACCCAAAATAGGAGCAGGCAGCAGCGTTACGAGCGGCAACAGCCAGCACGCGGTGCGCGGGGCGACCGGTGTGATTGGCGGGGTTGCGGGCGGGTATCGACATGATGCTCTCCAGTGAATGAGCCCGAGCTTACTGCACGCGGGGCTGAGTGTTCAACAGGTTATTGCTATGGCGTTTATTCGCGCTGCTTATGCAGAGGACCTGATAAAAATGCTAGTTGAACAGGGTGTAGACCGTGCGCGATCCTCGGTTCTCTCCCGCAGATCAGGGAAATAGCCATGTCGACTTTGAGTAAACAGCTGTATTTCTATTCGGCAGAGGGCCTTGCTTTCGTCAGGGATGCCGAAACGGGCAATACGGTTTTGCTACGGGCAGCGGCGCAGTTGCTGGCTGAAGCGGGTGGTAATCACAGTGGGCTTAGAGCCACCGACAGGCTGGGCTCTGTCCTTCGTTGTTCAGGCCTGCATGAAAATTGCGCATTGGTCTATACCCCATATGGGCTTGACCTAGCCAAAGCGCGGGTACCGTTGCTCCGATTCGCTGGGCAACACAAAGACAGTGCTTCTGGGTGCTATCTGCTAGGCGATGGATATCGAGGGTTCAGCCCTGTGTTGCTTCGGTTTATTTCTCCTGACAATTTTAGCCCGTTTAGGGAGGGCGGTATTAACGCATATGCCTACTGTGCCGGCGACCCCGTCAATAGGCACGATACCAGCGGTCACATGTTCAAATGGCTGTTTGGTGGAACTTCCCGATCTTCACCACCACGCTCCACTAGCCCGCAAAGATCGCCGCCCCCCGCTAGTCTGCAGACATCCCATAAATCCGACGCCACCTCGATGACCCAGGCCGATGCCAACAAGATACTTGACAGAAGATTAGACCAACACAATCGTTCATTGCCTTTTGGACATTTGCCGGATTGGTTCGGAAAAGATGCACCTGCGTGGCATCGTAAACTCCGATCCAGTGAGTACTTCACTGAGGCTGATCTTGCTTCGGTGACAAATACGGTCGTTACACTGAGGGTGCACTCCAATGCCAATCCTGAAAATGCTGGGCTGCTAAAGTCGACACTAGAGGCCATGCAGCTGGAAGCTGACCTGAAATTCTCCCTCAAACACTATGAAAGGTTGCCTGATAAAACATGGCCCCTCCACGCCGCTAACAGAGGCATGCGAGAGGATTGGCCGCAGGGATAACCTCTACCTTGATCATCCTTGGCAGCACAGGTGTTGCATGCCACCGCAACCTACGGGTAGTTTTCGCGCATCGTTTCCCGGAAACTACCGATGGACTCTCTCACCCAAGCCGTCCTCGGCGCCGCCCTGCAGGGCGCCGTGCTGGGCCGTCTCCAGGGCCGCCGCGCCTTGCTCTATGGCGCAGCCCTCGCCACCGTCCCCGACCTTGACGTACTGGTCCGCTATGCAGACCCCGTGTCGCAGATGACCTTCCACCGTGGCCTGACCCATTCGCTGTTCGTGCTCACGGCTATGGCGCTTTTACTGGCGTGGCTGGTTTGTAGAATGTGGCCACAAAAGGGCTATACCTTGGGGCGTTGTTTCATCGCGTTCTGGCTGGTGCTGATCACCCACCCGGTGTTGGATGCGCTCACGGTGTATGGCACTCAACTGCTGTGGCCGCTGCAAATCACCCCACAAAGCTGGGCAGCAGTGTTCATTATCGACCCGGTCTATACCGTGCCCTTGCTGGCGGCGGTGTTCTACGCCGTGGCGAAAGGCTTGCAGGGCAGGGCAGTCGGGGTTTTGTCCATCGCCCTTGCCTTCAGTACCGCTTACCTGGGCTTCGGCCTTGCCGGGCGCATGGCTGCCGAACAGCGCTTGAACGCCGCATTCGAGCACCAGGGGATCGCGGTCACCGAAGTGCGGGCTGTACCTATCGCGTTCACCGCCTTGGTCTGGCGGGGGCTGGCCAAAACCCCGGAGGGCGATTACTACGAAGCGGTGAGCAGTTGGTTCGACAGCGAGCCGCCCGAATTGCTGCGGCTGCCGCGAAATCTAGCGGCGGGCAAGGTGCTGGATGGCGATCCGTTGCACGATCGGTTGCGCTGGTTCACCGACGACTGGCTTCGCTATGACGTGGTGGGGAATGCGTTGGTGGTCACTGACCTGCGCATGGGCATACCCGGCAATTACACTTTCCGTTTCCAGATGGCCGAGCGCGACAACACCGGGCAATGGGTGGTGATCCAGCCGCACGGCTGGGTCGGTGGCGGCGCCGCCTCGCTGTTCGATGGGCAGAAGCTGAGGTTGGTCTGGCAGCGCATCTTCACCCAGCAGCCACCTTTGCCGTTGGCCGCCTGGGCGGCGCAGCCGGAAGGGCATGCCGCTGGCGCCCGGCATTGATCACCAGCCTGCACTGGCCTCATCGCAGGCTGTCGCCAGCTCCCACGGAATGGGGCTTTTCGCTATATCGGTGCCGTTTTACGCGGTCATTGTAGGAGCGGCCTTGTGTCGCGATGGGCTGCGAAGCAGCCCCAGCGATTCTGGTGGGTGCACAGATCCTGGGGCTG